>NZ_JZWY01000390.1:0-39524 GCF_000966955.1 Streptomyces sp. NRRL S-495 | reverse complement strand
CCCGGGACCGTCCGCGCCGATGCGTGTCCGGTGCTCCCTGCCGAGCGACCAGTGAACACTACGCCCGTCTGCCCGGCGATGCAAACGGCCCGTCGCCGCTACCGCCCTCCCCACCCTGCCGATCATCGTCGTCAGGGCCTGCTGTCGCCCACATTCTTGAGCAATCGCTCAAAACTCTGCCATCATGGCGGCCATCGGAAGTTGAGCACTCGCTCAAACTCTCGCTCAGGGGGACACCCATGCCTGCTACCAGGCGGTCGGCCGGGCGGCCGATCTACGTCGAGGCGCGGATCAGTGCGCCGATGGATCTGGTCTGGAACCTCACCCAGACACCGCACGAGCACCAACGCTGGGACGCGCGCTTCACCCGGATCCGGTACGCAGCTGCTGCGCCGGAGCACAGCACCGAGACGGGACCTCCTCCCGTGGTGCGGTTTCGCTACCTGCTCGGGTGGCCGGGCGGACCCGCGCTCAGGGGTACGGGGGTGACCACCGCCGAACGGCAGCGGTCCGACGGGTCGCGCACCAGCGCACTGCGGTTCCGCTCCGACAACGCGTTCTCACCGCTTCAGGAGGGCGCCGGCTACTGGCGCTACACGCCGGCCGATCCGCCGACGGGTGAGGGCGTCCTCTTCGTCACGGGCTACGACTACCGGAGCTGGCAGTGGCCCGGTGGTGCCCGGCTGGACCGCTGGTTCGTGCGGCCTTTCGTCGGATGGCTCACCGCCTGGTCGTTCGACCGGCTGCGGCTCTGGGCCGAACGCGGGATCACCCCGGAGCGCTCCCTCCTGCATGCTGCGGCCGAGAGCAGCGTGCGGCTCGGTGTTGTTCTGGCCGCCGCCTTCCTGGCGGCCGGTCGGACCGGGGTGGCCGCGGGGGTGCTCGTCGCCGGGGCAGCTCTCCTTCTCTGCGCGTCGGTCCCGCCCTCCTCCCTCACCCCGGCTGCCCGGCGCTGTGCCAGGCGGCCGAACAGGAAGCGCCCCGGCAGGAACAACGCCAGCGAGAACAATCCCGCCGGAACCGCCCCGGGGCGCAGCGCGCGCCCGCCACGCCTGCTCACCACTCTGGAGAAGCCGTGACCCTCACCGAAGCACCCCGCACAGCCGCCCCCGTCCTCTCGGCAACAATCAGCCCCACCAACGGAGCGCCCCGCGCCGGACGGTCGATCTTCCGTGAGGCCCTGGGGACCGACTTCGACCGGCTGCACCCCGAGCTGCAACGGCGCTTCGGCTTCTCCTCCGAGGACGGCATCGCCTGCATCGGCACCGGCCGGATGGAGCGCGTCAGGCAGGGGGCCCGGTGGCTCACCCCGTTCCTCCGGCTCGGGAGCCGGCAGAACATCCTCTTTCCTGAGCAGGGCCACGATGTGCCGTTCACCATCGCCAACTACGCCTACCGGGACGGCTTCGGCCGGGAGACGGTCACCTTCGTCCGGACGTTCCAGTTCACCCGGCCCCGCCGCTTCGATGCGACCATGGTGGCCGCTCCGCAGCAGCCGGGGACGGTCGTCGACTTTCTGGGGACGCACCAGCACCTCGCCGTCGACCTCCACCTGCGGGTCACCCCGCGCGGCGGGCTGGTGATCTCCTCCGGCGAGCAGCGGGTCACCGGCTTCCCCGGATCGCCGCGCTGGCCGGGGGCGCTGACCGGCCGGGCGGATCTGCACGAGTGGTTCGACGAGGACGCCGGTCGGTGCCGCATCCAGGTCCGGGTGACCAATCCGCTGGTGGGTCTGGTCATGGGCTACCAGGGGTGGTTCACCACGGAATATCCGCAGGTCGGCCCGGAGGGGATTCCGAAGCACGTCCGCCCGCTGCGGGAATCCGTCCGCACGTGAGCGTTCGGAACCGCCGCCCGGGCGTCGGGGCCGGGCCGCTACGCTGCCACGCATGAGCGACACACGCGAGCGGCTGATGGAGGCTGCCATCAGCGCGCTCAAGCGGCAGGGGATCTCGGGGGTCTCGGCCCGCACCATCGCCGGGGAGATCGGTGCCAATCAGGCGCTGGTGTTCTACCACTTCAAGACGGTGGAGGGGCTGCTCGCCGCAGCCGTGCTCCGCGAGACCGGGCTACGGCTGGACCGGTACCGGCCGGCCCTCGATGCGGCGGACTCACTGCGCGAACTGCTGAGCCTGGGGCAACGCCTGCACCAGGAGGAACGGGCCGCGGGGAACGTCGCGCTGCTCGGGCAGTTCCTGGCCGGATCGACGGGCCAGCCCCGGCTCGCGGAGGCGACGGCCGCCGCGCTGCAGTTGTGGACGGACGAGCTCCAGCGGGTGCTGGAGCGGCTGTACACGGGGCACCCGCTCGGCGAGTTCCTCGATCTGCCGGGTCTGGCACGAGCGGTGGCCGCGGCCTTCGTCGGACTGGAGCTGTACGACGGGGTGGACCCGCAGGGTGCGGCCGGGGCGTTCGCGGCGCTGGACCGGCTGGGCGCGCTGGTCGAGGTGGTGGACGGGCTCGGCCCGGTGGTGTCGCGGGCGGTCCGGGCCAAGGTGCGCCGCGAGGTCGGCCGGGGCGGCGCGTCCGAGTAGCCGGCACGACAGCACGGACGCCGAACGGCCGGACCCCGGGGAGAGGGGTCCGGCCGTTCGGCGTTCAGCGCGGGGCGGTCAGCTGTTGGTCGGGAAGCCCAGGTTGATGCCGCCGTGCGAGGGGTCCAGCCAGCGCTGGGTGACCGCCTTGCCGCGGGTGAAGAACTGGACGCCGTCCTGGCCGTAGGCGTGGGCGTCGCCGAACAGCGAGGCCTTCCAGCCGCCGAAGGAGTAGTAGGCGACCGGAACCGGGATCGGCACGTTGATGCCGACCATGCCGACCTCGACCTCGTACTGGAAGCGCCGGGCCGCGCCGCCGTCGTTGGTGAAGATGGCGGTGCCGTTGCCGTACGGGTTCGCGTTGATGAGGGCCAGGCCCTCCTCGTAGGAGTCGACGCGCACGACCGACAGGACCGGGCCGAAGATCTCGTCGTTGTAGACGGACATGCCGGGCTTGACGTGGTCGAACAGGGTGGGGCCGAGCCAGAAGCCGTCCGCGGTCGGCGAGCCGTTGCGGTCCTCGGCGGTGATCTCGTGCTTGCGGCCGTCGACGGCCAGCTCGGCGCCGTCGGCGAGGCCGGACTCCACGTAGGAGGTGACCTTGTCCCGGTGCTGGCCGGTGACCAGCGGGCCCATCTCGGACTCGCCGTTGCAGCCGGGGCCGACGGTGAGGGTGGCGATCCGCTGCTTGATCTTCTCGACCAGCTCGTCGCCGATCGGGTCGACCGCGACCAGGACGGAGACCGCCATGCAGCGCTCGCCGGCCGCGCCGAAGCCGGCGTTGACGGCGGCGTCGGCGCTCAGGTCGAGGTCGGCGTCCGGCAGGACCAGCATGTGGTTCTTGGCGCCGCCGAGGGCCTGGACGCGCTTGCCGTAGCGGGTACCGGTCTCGTAGACGTACCGGGCGATCGGGGTGGAGCCCACGAAGCTGACCGACTTGATGTCGGGGTGCTCCAGCAGCCGGTCCACCGCGACCTTGTCACCGTGCACGACGTTGAAGACGCCGTCCGGCAGACCGGCCTCCTTCCACAGCTCGGCCAGGAAGTTGGCGGCGGACGGGTCCTTCTCGGACGGCTTGAGTACCACGGTGTTGCCGGCCGCGACGGCGATCGGGAAGAACCACATCGGCACCATGGCCGGGAAGTTGAACGGCGAGATGATCGCGACCGGGCCGAGCGGCTGGCGGATCGAGTAGACATCGATGCCGGTGGAGGCCTGCTCGGTGAAGCCGCCCTTGAGCAGCTGCGGAATGCCGCAGGCGTACTCGACGACCTCGAGGCCGCGGGCGATCTCGCCGAGCGCGTCCGAGTGCACCTTGCCGTGCTCGGCGACGATGATCGACGCCAGCTCGTCCTTGCGGGCGTTGAGCAGCTCACGGAAGGCGAAGAGCACCGTGGTGCGCTTGGCGATCGAGGCGGTGCGCCACTCGGTGAAGGCCGAGGCGGCGGCGGCCACCGCCTGGTCGACGTCCGCGACGTCCGCGAAGTCGACGTGGCCCGTGACCTGGCCGGTGGCCGGGTCGAAGATGTCACCGCGACGGGGCGCGGCACCGGCGGTGGCGACCGGGCGGCCGCCGATCCAGTGGGTGATGTGCTTGCTCAAGGTCCGTCTGCCTCCGAAGTCCGGGCGGCCTTGCGCCACCGGTCCCTTGTGTGACGCCGCCCGCACGGGACGGGGGCGGCGAGGTCACGGGGCTACCGCGCTCACTCGTCCAGTCTGCTGGGGAGTCGGGGCGGCCTCAACGAACAGGCTGACGGGGATTGAGGATTCAGCCTTACAGGTCGTACTGCCGAGCCGCTCCGAGTGCCCGGTCCTCCGGGTCCACCAGGTCCTCCCGGGCCTCCACGTCCTCCAGGTACGGGTCGTGCAGGCCGTCCGCGGCCTCCTGGGTCTCCAGGAGGTCCAGCCTGAGGTCCTGGGCCCAGGCCAGCGCCCACCGCTTCAGCGCGTGGACCTCCCCGCCGGGCAGGCCGCGGGCCCGGAACCGCCCGTCGGCGGCCTCGGCCAGGGTCTCCAGCCGGTCGGCGAGCGCGGTGGGCTGGAACTCGGCGTCCAGCCCGGTGGCCAGCGCGAGCAGTTCGCCCTCCCGGTAGCAGGCGGTGAGCGCGTGGACGTCGATCAGGTCCCGGGGCAGGGCCCGGTCGACGAGCAGCGCGGTGGTGAGGGCGGCGGCGTCCTCCAGCGCGACCGTGCCCACCACGAGCGGGGCACCGGGCGCACCGTCGGGACCAGCGCCGTCGGGATCAGGGCCGCCGAGGCCGAGGAGGACCGGACGGTGGCCCAGCGGTTCCTTGCGCAGTTCGACGGTGTGCGCCCGCCCGCCCAGGGTGAGCCGGACCGAGAGCTGTTCCAGCCGGGGCGTGCCGGGACGCTCCACGACCACGCCGCCCACCGTCCGGTAGGCCTGCGCCAGCTCCGCGGCGACCCGGGGCAGGTCGGCGGTCCCGGTGGCCACCAGGGTGATCCCGTCCTGGTCGCAGGCCGGGACGCCGTGCGCGCGCAGGGCGTGCCCACCCGCGAGGGCGAGGCCGTACCGCTCGCACACGGGCCGGGCCAGGTCGAGAAGGCGCAGCTGGGCCGGGCCCGGGTGGAGGGCGGGGTCGACGGCGTCCGGGGCTGTGGTCACCCCTCCAGTCTGGCGCGCCGCCCCCTCCGGCGCGCCCGGCCGGGAGGAGAGGGCCGGCCGGGAGGACGGCAGGGCGGCCGGGCCGCTCCGGTCACCAGTCGCCGAGCCCGGCCGCCGCCTCGTGCAGGGCGAGTTCCAGGAGCACGGGGTCGTTGAGCCGTCCGGACCCGTCGGGTGGGACGAGCCAGCGCACGCCCCGGCCCCGCCGCTCGGGGTGGGGGACGACGATCCAGGTGCCCTCCCCGGCGCAGCGCACACCGGTGCCGATCCAGCGGGCGGCGGTGCCGACGGGCACCAGGAAGCCGATGTGCTCCTCGCCGAAGTCGGCCAGGACCGGTCCGCAGGAGCCGGTGCCGAGGAGTTCGACAACCGGGCGGCCGAGCCGGCCGGGCACCGAGAGGACGTCCCAGTGCCGACCGGCCGGGAGCAGGACCAGGCCGAGGCCGGAGCGTTCCCACTGGGCCCGGAAGGCCTGCGGGTCCGGTGCGGCCTGGGCCAGCCAGTCGAGTGCCGTGGTCTCCATGTGCTGTCCCCGCTCTGCGCGTCGGTGTGTGCGATGGCGCGGCGGGGCATGCGGAGACCCGCCGTCACCATCGAGAGGCGAACGGCGGGTCTCTCTTACACGGGTCCGGTACTCGGGTCCGGTTCACGGGTCCGGTTCACGGGTCCGGTACTCGGGTCCGGTTCACGGGACCAGTGCACAAGTCCGGTGCACGGGTCCGGCCCGGATCCGCCCGGATCCGCACGGGTCCTTCCCGCGCCCCGGTCAGCTGTCGAAGCCGAGCCCCAGCTTGTCGAGGGTGCGCAGCCACAGGTTGCGCTCCCCGCCGGTGCGGTCGGCGCGCTCCAGCGAGCGGGTGGTGATCCCGATGCCGGCCCAGCGGACGGGCTCCGGCGGGAAGGGCAGCGGCTTGCGCCGGACCATCTCCAGTTCGGTGCGCTCGGTGCGCTCGCCCGAGAGCAGGTCGAGCATGACCTCGGCGCCGAACCGGGTGGCGCCGACGCCGAGGCCGGTGTAGCCGGCGGCGTAGGCAACCCGGCCCCGGTAGGCGGTGTCGAAGAACGCGGAGAACCTGCTGCAGGTGTCGATCGCCCCGCCCCACGCGTTGGTGAAGCGGACGCCCTCCAGCTGCGGGAAGCAGGTGAAGAAGTTCCGGGCCAGGGTGCGGAAGGTCTCCGGCCGCTGGTCGTACTCGTGCCGGAGGTGCCCGCCGAAGTGGTAGACGGCGTCGTACCCGCCCCAGAGGATCCGGTTGTCCGCGGAGAGCCGGAAGTAGTGGAACTTGTTGGCGCTGTCGCTGAGGCCCTGGCGGCCCTTCCAGCCGATCGCGGCCAGCTGCTCGTCGCTGAGCGGCTCGGTCATCAGCGCGTAGTCGTACACCGGGACGATGAACGGACGGACGCGCTTGACCAGGGAGGGGAAGGCGTTGGTGCCGAGCGCTACCTTGCCGGCGAAGATCCGGCCGTAGGGGGTGCGGACGGCCATGCCGGCGCCGTGCTCGCGCAGGGCTTCGGCCGGGGTGTGCTCGAAGATCCGCACGCCCAGGCCGAGGCAGGCCTGCTTGAGGCCCCAGGCCAGCTTGGCGGGGTGGACCATGGCCACGCCCTCCTTGTCCCAGATCCCGCCGAGGAAGGTCGGCGAGTCGACCTGGGCGCGCAGCTCGTCACGGTCGAGCACGGTGACGTCGAGGCCGTACTGGGCGACGGCCTCGGCGACCTCGTGGAGTTCGTCGAGCTGGTGCGGCTGGGTGGCGATGTCGATCTCGCCGGTGCGCTCCCACTCGGCGTCGATGCCGTAGCGGGTGAGGGTGGCCTCGATGCCGTCGAGGTTGTCGGCGCCGAGGCGCTCCAGCCGGCCGAGCTCGGCGGGCCAGCGCTGCAGGCCGTTGCCGAAGCCGTGGGTCAGGCTGGCCGCGCAGAATCCGCCGTTGCGCCCGGACGCGGCCCAGCCCACTTCCTGGCCCTCGACCAGGACGACGTCCAGGGAGGGGTCGCGCTCCTTGGCGACGAGGGCGGTCCAGAGGCCGGAGTAGCCGCCGCCGACGACCAGGAGGTCGCAGTGGGCGTCGCCGACCAGAGCGGGCTGCGCCGTCGGCCGACCCGGGTCCTCGAGCCAGAAGGGGGTGGGCCTGGCGTCACTGAGCGCGCGGGCGGAGTCCATGCATTATCAGCCACTTTCTGCACATTGATGGTGATGATCGGCCGCCTTCCCGACGGTACGCCGGGAAGGCGGCCGGGGCGGTCAGGCGGTGGCCTTCCGGCGGTTCCCGAGCCACTGTCCACCCACAGTGAGCCCGACGGCGGCGATGAACATCGCGGTGCCGATGACGTTCACCTGGACCGGGATGCCGCGCTGCGAGGCGCCCCAGACGAACATCGGGAAGGTGACCGTGGTCGGGCCCGAGTTGAACTGGGTGATGATGAAGTCGTCGAAGGAGAGCGCGAAGCTGAGCAGCGCGCCGGCCGCGATGCCGGGGGCGGCGAGGGGCAGGGTGACCCGCAGGAAGGTCTGGACCGGGGTGGCGTAGAGGTCCTGGGCGGCCTGTTCGAGCCTCGGGTCCATGCTCATCACGCGCGCCTTGACCGCCGTCACCACGAAGCTCAGGCAGAACATGATGTGCGCGATGAGGATGGTGGTGAAGCCGAACGGGATGCGCATGTTGAGGAAGAGCGTGCCGAGCGAGGCGGCCATGACCACCTCGGGCATGGCCATCGGCAGGAAGATCATCGCGGTGGTGGCGGAGCGGCCGCGGAAGCGGTAGCGGGCCAGCGCGAAGGCGACCATGGTGCCCAGGACGGTGGCGCCGACGGTGGCGAGCACCGCGACCTGGAGGCTCAGCGAGAGCGACTGGCACATGTCGGCGACGCCGCAGGGGTCGGTCCAGGCGTCGGTGGAGAACTCGTTCCACTCGTAGTTGAACTTGCCGACCGGCTTGTTGAACGAGAAGGCGAGGACCACCAGGTTGGGCAGCACCAGGTAGGCGAGGGCCAGCAGGCCCGCCAGCACCACCAGGTGTGCGCGGATCCATCCGAAGAATCGGGACATCAGACCAGTTCCTCCGTCCCGGCCTTGCGCATGTAGACCGTCACCATGCCCAGGATCAGGGCCATCAGGATGAAGCTGAGCGCGGCGGCCGTGGGGTAGTCGAGCACGTTCAGGAACTGCTTCTGGATGCCGTTGCCGACCATCTGCTCGCTCGGCGAGCCCAGCAGCTGGGCGTTGATGTAGTCGCCGGAGGCCGGGATGAAGGTGAGCAGGGTGCCCGCGACCACACCGGGGAGCGAGATCGGGAAGGTGACCTTGCGGAAGGTGGTGAACGGGCGGGCGTAGAGGTCCCCGGCGGCCTCGTGCAGGCGCGGGTCGATCCGTTCCAGCGAGGTGTACAGCGGCAGGATCATGAACGGCAGGAAGTTGTAGGTGAGGCCGCAGACCACGGCGAGCGGGGTGGCCAGCACGCGGTCGCCGGAGGTGAGGCCGATCGCGCTGGTGACGTCCAGGACGTGCAGGGTGTTGAGCACGCCGACCACCGGGCCGCCGTCCGAGAGGATGGTCTTCCAGGCCAGCGTGCGGATCAGGAAGCTGGTGAAGAACGGCGCGATGACCAGGATCAGCAGCACGCTGCGCCAGCGCTTGCTCGCCTTGAAGGCGATCGTGTAGGCGAGCGGGTAGCCGATGGCGAGGCAGAACAGGGTGGCGGTCGCGGCGTAGCCGAACGAGCGGACGAAGTGCCACTTGTACTCGACCAGGGCGTCCCAGTACGTGGCGAGGTGCCAGGTGACGCGGAAGCCGTCCTCCAGCGAGCCGGTCTGCAGCGAGGTGGAGCCCTGGTAGAGCATCGGCACCGCGAAGAAGACGGCCAGCCAGGCGACGCCGGGCAGCAGCAGCCAGTACGGGGTGAGCCGGCGCTTCGCCTTCGGGGCCGGCGCCGGGGCGCCGCCGTCGGGGGGTACGGCCTGCGGCGGCGCCGCCGGGGTGAGGGTGGTCATGCCGCCGCCTCCCCGGTGCCCGCGTCGATCGCCTGCGCGGCGTCGAGGGCGAAGGAGTGCGCCGGGTTCCAGTGCAGGACGACCGGGGCGCCGGGGACGACCCGGGCGTCGCGCTCCATGTTCTGCTCGAAGACGGTGACCTCCTGGCCGCCGTCGGTGCGCACCAGGTACTGGGTGGAGACGCCGATGAAGCTGGAGTCGACGACGGTGCCGGCCAGCCGGTTGCGGCCCTCGGCGACCTCGGCGGAGCCGTGCTCGATGGTGATCTTCTCCGGGCGGACGCCGAGGTGGACCCGCTTGGCCTCGGTGGCGCAGCGGGCCCGGGGCACGGTGAGCCGGGCGCCGGCGGCGGTGAGCAGCAGGTCCTCGCCGGCGCCGCCGGTGACATCGGCGGGCAGCAGGTTGGACTGGCCGAGGAAGTTGGCCACGAAGGTGGTGGCGGGGTTCTCGTAGAGCTCGGCGGGCGCGCCGAGCTGCTCGACCCGGCCGCCGTTCATCACCGCGATGGTGTCGGCCATGGTCATGGCCTCCTCCTGGTCGTGGGTGACGTGCACGAAGGTGATGCCGACCTCGGTCTGGATCCGCTTGAGCTCCAGCTGCATCTGGCGGCGGAGCTTGAGGTCGAGGGCGCCGAGCGGCTCGTCGAGGAGCAGCACCTGCGGGTGGTTGATCAGCGCGCGGGCGACGGCGACGCGCTGCTGCTGGCCGCCGGAGAGCTGGTGCGGCTTGCGCCGGGCGTACTGGCCGAGCTCGACGAGTTCGAGCATGTCCTCGACCTGCTTCTTGACGTCCTTGCGGCCGCGCCGGCGCAGGCCGAAGGCGACGTTCTCGAATATGTCGAGGTGCGGGAAGAGCGCGTAGCTCTGGAAGACGGTGTTCACCGGCCGCTTGTAGGGGGGCAGGCGGGTGACGTCCTGGCCGCCGATCAGGACGGTGCCGCTGGTGGGCTCCTCCAGACCGGCGATCATCCGCAGGGTGGTGGTCTTGCCGCAGCCGGAGGCGCCGAGCAGGGCGAAGAAGGAGCCCTGGGGGACGGTCAGGTCCAGCGGGTGGACAGCGGTGAAGGAGCCGTAGGTCTTGCCGATGCCGGTGAGCCGGACGTCGCCGCCGACGGCCGCGGGGCTCTGCTGCTCTGTCATGGATGGTGTCTCTCTGGGTTCGCTGCCGTCAGTGGGGGTCAGGCGCCGATGAGCTTGGAGAACTTCTCCTCGAAGTCGCTCTCCTCGGTCTCGGTGAGGGTCCGGAAGACGTGCGCCTTGGCCGCCATCTCGGGGGTGGGGACGACCAGCGGGTTGGCCGCGCTCTCCGGGGCGATGGCGGCCAGTTCCTCCTTCACCCCGGTGACGGCGGAGACGAAGCCGATGCCTGCGGTCAGCTGCGCCGCGATCTTCGGCTGATAGTAGAAGTCGATCAACTTCTCGGCGTTCGTCTTGTGCTGGGCCCTGGCCGGGACCAGCAGGTTGTCGGTGCTGGTCACGAAGCCCTTCTCGGGGATGACGAACTCGATGTCCGGGTTGTCCGCCTGCAGCTGGATCAGGTCGCCGCCCCAGGCGACGCAGGCGGCGATGTCCCCGGAGGACAGCTCCTGGCCGTAGTCGTTGCCGGTGAAGCGGCGGATCTGCTTGTTGTCGACCGCCTTCTGCAGCCGGGCGACCGCGGCGGCGTAGTCGTCGGCGGTGAACTTCGCCGGGTCCTTGCCCATGTCCAGCAGGGTGATGCCGATGCTGTCGCGCATCTCGGAGAGGAAGGTCACCCGGCCCTTGAGGTCGGGGTCCTCCAGCAGCTGGGCGACACTGGTGACCTCCTTCCCCTTGGTGGCCCTGCGGTTGTAGGCGATGACCACCTGGATGCCGGCCCACGGGTAGCTGTACAGCCGGCCCGGGTCCCAGTCGGGGGCCCGGAAGCGGGACTCGACGGTGGTGATGGCGGTGGTGACGTTGGCCGGGTTGAGCTTCTGCGCCCAGCCGAGGCGGATCAGCCGGGCGGCCATCCAGTCGGTGAGCACCATCAGGTCGCGGCCGGTGTCCTGGCCGGCGGCGAGCTGCGGCTTGACCTTGCCGAAGAACTCGACGTTGTCGTTGACGTCCTCGGTGTACTTGACCTTGATGCCGGTGGCGGCGGTGAAGGCCTCCAGGGTGCCGTGCTTCTCCTTGTCGTTCTCGTCGGTGTCGACGTAGAGCGGCCAGTTGGAGAAGTTCACCTCCTTCTCGCTGTCCGAGAGGTCCTTGGCGGCGTTCGCGGTGGAGTCTCCCGTCCCGCCGGTGTTCCCGGCGGGCGGGATGCCGCAGGCGGCGAGGCCGGCCGCGCCGGCGGTGAGGGCGGCGGCGCGCAGCACGGCGCGCCGGCCGAGAGCGGCCCGGCCACTGGTCAGACTGCGTTCCCAGGCCTTGCGGACCGGTTCCGACAGTCCTTCGGTGAGCTCGTTGAACGCCATGGGACGGGCCTCCTGGGGGGCGAAGGGGGGTGTGGGGGGGCACCCCGGTCCGGGTTATCTGTCTCCGAAGACGGTGCGGTGCCAGTCCTTGCGGGCGACCGCGGTGGTGTCGAACATGACGTGCTTGACCTGGGTGTACTCGTCCAGCGAGTACTGCGACATGTCCTTGCCGTAGCCGGAGGACTTGTAGCCGCCGTGCGGCATCTCGCTGATGATCGGAATGTGGTCGTTGACCCAGACGCAGCCGGCCGCCAGCTCGCGGGTGGCCCGCAGCGAGCGGTGGACGTTGCCGGTCCAGGCGGAGGCGGCCAGGCCGTAGGGGGTGTCGTTGGCCAGCCGCAGGCCCTCGTCGTCGCCGTCGAAGGGCAGGACCACCAGCACCGGGCCGAAGATCTCGCCCTGGACGACCTCGCTGTCCTGGGCGGCGCCGGTGATCAGGGTGGGGCGGTAGTAGGCGCCGCGGGTGAGGTCGGTGCCGTCGTGGCCCTTCGCGGGGGCGGCGCCGCCGGTGACCACGGTCGCGTAGCCGCGGGCGCGCTCGACGAAGCCGGCCACCCGGTCGCGGTGGGTGAAGGAGACCAGCGGGCCGAGGTCGGTGCGCGGGTCCAGCGGGTCGCCCAGCCGGATCCCCTCGTACAGCTCGGCCACGCCGGCCACGAACGCGTCGTAGAGCGGGCGCTGGACGTAGGCGCGGGTGGCGGCCGTGCAGTCCTGGCCGCTGTTGATCAGGGAGGCGGCGACGGCGCCGTGCACCGCGGCGTCGAGGTCGGCGTCGTCGAAGACCACGAACGGGGCCTTGCCGCCGAGCTCCAGGTGGGTGCGCTTGACGGTCGCGGTGGCGAGTTCGGCGACCCGCTTGCCGACCGGGGTGGAGCCGGTGAAGGAGACCATCGCGACGTCCGGGTGCGACACCAGGTGCTCGCCCGCGACCCGGCCCGCGCCGGTGACGACGTTGACCACGCCGTCCGGGATGCCGGCCAGGGTGCAGGCCCGGGCGAACATCAGCGAGGTCAGCGGGGTCAGCTCGGCCGGCTTGAGGACGATGGTGTTGCCGGCCGCGATCGCCGGGAGGACCTTCCAGGCGGCCATCTGGAGCGGGTAGTTCCAGGGCGAGATCGAACCGACCACGCCGATCGCCTCGCGCCGCACGTACGAGGTGTGGTCGCCGGAGTACTCGCCGGCCGCCTTGCCCTCCAGGTTGCGGGCGGCCCCGGCGAAGAAGGACGTGTTGTCGATGGTGCCGGGGACGTCGAACTCGGTGGAGAGCTTGATCGGCTTGCCGGTCTGCGCGGTCTCCACCCGGGCGAGGTCGGCGGCCGCGTCGGTGAGGACGGCGGCGAGCCGGGTGAGTGCCTCGGAGCGGGCGCCGGGGGTGGCGCCGGCCCACTCCGGCAGCGCGGCCCGGGCGGCGGCCACGGCCTCGTCGACCTGTCCGGTGGAGGCCAGGGAGAACTCCTCGACGACGCTGCCGTCGGCCGGGTTGACGACCTGGAAGGCGTCGCCGCTCCCCCGGCTCTGCCGGCCCGCGATGTACTGCGCGCCCGCGCCGAAGTCGGTCAGGTCCATCTGGTTCCTCCAGGTTCCGGTGGTGCGACCGTCCGGACGACGGTCCCCGGCCGTCCCGCCGGCGCCGCCGTGGGGGGCGGGCAAGGGGGGCGGACAGGGCGTGGCCGGCAGGCCGGTCGTCGCGCTCGTGGCGCCGGGTTCCGGCCACAGGGCCGGATCCGTCACGGTCGACCCGCTGACCATGCCTGCTGGCGCCGGGGCGTGACAAGGACCACTGCGACAACCTCGACGGAAAGCGCCTTACAAGGTGCAAGGCTTCGGGCAGGGCAACAGGTCGTCGCCGCGATGGATGATTTCCCTGACACTCTGAACCCTGGAGGCCCCCGCGATGCTCCCCACCGTCGCCCGTGTGCTCGACCTGGAGGTGATGCGCCGCGGCCTCCCGCAGGTGGTGGCCGGAGCCGACCACCTGGAACGCCCGGTCCGCTGGGTCCACGTCAGCGAGCTGCCCGACGTCGCCGGCATGCTGCAGGGCGGCGAGCTGGTGCTGAGCACCGGCATCGCCCTGCCCGAGGACCGCGAGGGCCTGGCGAGGTACGTGCGCGAGCTCGCCGACATCGGCGTGGCCGGACTGGTCATCGAGTACGGCCGGCGCTACTTCGACAGCCTGCCGCGCGCCCTGGTGCATGCCGCCGAGCAGCGCGGACTGCCGCTGATCGCGCTCCGCCGCGAACTGCGCTTCGTCTCCGTCACCGAGGCCGTGCACGCCCTGGTGGTCAACGCCCAGCTGGAGCAGCTGCGCACCTCCGAGGCGATCCACCAGGTGTTCAACGAGCTGGTCGTGGAGGGCGCCGAACCGGCCGAGGTGGTCCGCCAGGTGTCCCGGATAGCGGGAGCCCCGGTCGTCCTGGAGAACCTCGCCCACCAGGTGCTCACCCACGAGTCCGCCGGCCGGCCCGAGGCCGAGCTGCTGGAGGACTGGGAGCGCCGCTCGCGCGGGGTCCGCCCGCCCGGGCGCACCGGGTACGACCCGCGCAGCGGCTGGCTGGTCACCGCGGTGGGCGCCCGCGGCCAGGACTGGGGGCGGCTGGTGCTGATGCAGGAGCCCGGTCCGCAGCCGGAGGGCGGCCCGCACCCCTTCACCATGCTGCTGGAGCGCGGCGCCTCCGCCCTGGCCCTCAACCGGCTGGTGGTCCGCGACCGGGAGAGCCTGGAGCGGCAGACCCACCGCACGCTGCTCTCCGGGATCCTCACCCATGCGCTGACCGTCTCCGAGGTGGCCCTGCGCGCCCAGGCGCTCGGTGTCCCGCTGGAGGGCCGGCGGCTGGTCGGCGCGGTGCTGCGGCAGCGGCGCGGCCCGATCCCGGCCGCGCTGGAGGCGCAGGCCCGGCTGCGTGACTTCACCGAACTCGCGGCCAGCGCCGTCCGCGCCTGCCGGCTGTCCGCCCTGGTCGGAGCCCTGGACGACGAGGGCGTCGGCGTGCTGATCACACTCGGCCCGCAGCAGGACGAGCACGCCGCGCTGGACGCCTTCGCCGCGGCGCTGCGCCGGCTGGCCGCCGAGGCGGCCCGGGACGCCGCCGCGCCGGAACCGGTGGTCGCGGTCGGCTCCTCGGTCGGCTCGGTCCGCGACGCCCGGCGCACCCTGCTGGAGGCCACCCAGGTCGCCGACGCGGCGCTGCACGACGCGCCCGGCGGCCGGGCCGCGTCCTACTACCGGCTGCCCGACGTGCGGCTGCGCGGACTGCTGCACCTGCTGCGGGACGACGCCCGGCTGCAGACCTACGTGGAACGGGAGCTGGGGCCGCTGCTCGCCTTCGACGCCGAGCACAACGGCCAGCTGGTGCAGATGCTGCGGATCTACCTGGAGCAGGGGCGGAACAAGTCCGCGGCGGCGGACGCCGCGCACCTGTCCCGGCCGTCCTTCTACGACCGGCTGCACAAGGTCGAGCGGATCCTCGGGGTCGACCTCGACCAGGTCGAGTCCTGCCTCTCGCTGCACGTCGCCCTGCTCGCGCTGGACGCCGTCCGCCGCTGACCCCGGTCTCCGCCCCGACGCCCCGACGCCCCGACGCGGGGGCGGGGGCAGGGGCGGAGACCCCGGAGGGAAAGCCCTAGACGCCGGTGATCCGGGTCCAGACCTTGTGCAGCCCAGGCCGCTCGGCGGAGCCGACGTCGCGCATGGTGTGCAGCCGGGCCCGCATCTCCTCGGTCGGGAAGAGCAGCGGGTGCTCCGCCAGCTCCGCCTTCTCCCGGTCCCCGCTGGCCGCCAGCACCTCGCGGGCGGCCGGAACGGGGCAGATGTACTGCACCGCGGCCGCCAGCTCGGCGGCCACCTCGGGCTGGTAGTAGTGGTCGATCAGCAGCTCGGCGTTGCGCTTGTGCCCGGCCCGGTTGGGGATCAGCAGGCTCTCCGCCCACAGCTCGCCGCCCTCCTCGGGCACCACGAACGCGATGTCCGGGTTCTCGGCGGTGAGCTGCACGGCGTCGCCGGAGTACGCCTGGCAGGCCAGCGCCGCGCCGGAGGCCAGGTCGCTGGTGTAGTCGTTGCCGGTGAACCGGCGCACATGCCGGCTGTCGACCATCCGCTGCACCAGGTCCATCGCCTGCCGGGCCTGGTCCTCGGTGAAGGCCGAGATGTCGGCGCCCTGGGCGAGCATCAGCAGGCCGAGCGCCTCGTCCAGCCCGGCGAACAGGGTGACCCGGCCCTTCAGGTCGGGCGCCCAGAGGTCGGCGACGGACTTGATCTCCCGGCCGAGCTCCTTGCGGTTGTACGCGATGCCGGTGATCCCGGACTGCCAGGGCACGCTGCGCCGGCGCCCGGGGTCGAAGGCCGGGTCGGCGAGCTGCGGGTCCAGCTGCGCCGTGACATTGGGCAGGTTGGCCCGGTCCATGGCCTGCACCCAGCCGAGCGAGACGTACCGGCCGGCCATCCAGTCGCTGACCACCATCAGGTCGCGGCCCGGGTCGGTGCCCTGGGTGAGCACCGGGCCCATCTTGCCGAAGAACTCGTCGTTGTCGTTGATGTCCTCGGTGTAGGTGACCTTGATGCCGGTCCGCTCGGTGAAGGCGTCCAGGGTCGGGCGCCCGCCGTCGTCGTCGACGTCGATGTACTGGGTCCAGTTGGAGAAGCCCAGCCGCTGCTCGCTCTCCGAGCGGTCGGGGGCGGAGCGGCGGTCCTCGTCCACGTAGGCGGACGGGATGCCGCAGCCGGTCAGGGCGGCGGCCCCGAACAGTCCGGCACCGGCGCCGAGCACCCGGCGGCGGCTCGGACGGCGACGGGTCGGACTGTGGAGGCCGGTCGGGCGGCGGGTCGGGGTGGTGCTGGGCATGGTGGAGCCTCCGGAGCGGGAGACGGCCCCGGACGCGCGGGCGCCCGGGGCCGTCCTGTCGGTGAGAGTCAGACGGTGTGCGCGTCGGCCAGCGACAGCACCTCGTCGAGGACGGCGAGACCGGCCTTCGCCTCCTCCTCCGTCACCGTGCACGGCGGAACGACGTGGAAGCGGTTCATGTTGACGAACGGCCAGAGCCCGCGCTGCTTGCACGCGGCGGCCAGCTCGGCGATCGGCGCGTTGGCGGCGCCGGCCGCGTTGTACGGCACCAGCGGCTCGCGGGTGGCGCGGTCCTTCACCAGGTCGAGCGCCCAGAAGACGCCGAGCCCGCGCACCTCGCCGATGGACGGGTGGCGCTCCGCCAGCTCGCGCAGGCCGGGGCCGAGCACGGTCTCGCCGATGTGCTTGGCGTTCTCGACGATGCCCTCCTCCGCCATGGTGTTGATGGTGGCGACGGCCGAGGCGCAGGCCAGCGGGTGGCCGGAGTAGGTGAGCCCGCCGGGGAACGGCCGCTCCGCGAAGGTGGCGGCGATCTCCGCGCTGATCGCCACGCCGCCGAGCGGGACGTAGCCCGAGTTGACGCCCTTGGCGAAGGTCAGCAGGTCCGGGGTGACGCCCCAGTGGTCGGCGGCGAACCACTCGCCGGTGCGGCCGAAGCCGGCCATCACCTCGTCGAGGATGAAGACGATGCCGTAGCGGTCGCAGATCTCCCGGACGCCGGCCAGGTAGCCGGGCGGCGGGATCAGGATGCCGGCGGTGCCGACCACGGTCTCCAGGATGACGGCCGCGACGGTGCCGGGACCCTCGAAGGCGATGACCTGCTCCAGGTGGGCCAGCGCGCGCTCGCACTCCTGCGCCTCGTTCTCGGCGTGGAAGTTGGTGCGGTAGGCGTACGGGCCCCAGAAGTGCACGATGCCGGAGACACCGGTCTCGCTGGCCCAGCGGCGCGGGTCGCCGGTGAGGGCGATCGCGTTGGCGGTGGCGCCGTGGTACGAGCGGTAGGTGGAGAGCACCTTCTGCCGGCCGGTGTGCAGCCGGGCCATCCGGATGGCGTTCTCGTTGGCCTCGGCGCCGCCGTTGGTGAAGAAGATCTTGTCCAGGTCGCCGGGGGTGCGCTCGGCGATCAGCCGGGCGGCCTCGCTGCGCGCCTCCACCGCGAAGCCGGGGGCGATGGTGCAGAGCTTCGCCGCCTGCTCCTGGATGGCCGCGACCACCTTCGGGTGCTGGTGCCCGATGTTGGTGTTGACCAGCTGGGAGGAGAAGTCCAGGTAGCGGTTGCCGTCGTAGTCCCAGAAGTACGAGCCCTCGGCGCCGGCCACCGCGAGGGGGTCGATCAGCGCCTGGGCGGACCACGAGTGGAAGACGTGCGCGCGGTCGGCGGCCTTGACGGCCTGGCCGGCGGCCGAGTCGGCGGTGGGGATGCTCATGCGGCAAGGCTAGGGACTCGCCGTACCGAAGTGGAGAGCCATCCTGTCAGCCGGTCGCCGCAACGGCCGACAGGGTGCAAAGGCACAGGGCCCGGGTCGCGGGGACCCGGGCCCATGGTCGGATCACACGATCGTCGTCCGGTCGGACCGTGTTCCGGTGGCGGTGCTCGCTCAGATGGCGGTCATCACGTGCTTGACGCGGGTGTAGTCCTCGAAGCCGTAGGAGGAGAGGTCCTTGCCGTAGCCGGACTTCTTGAAGCCACCGTGCGGCATCTCGGCGACCAGCGGGATGTGGGTGTTGATCCAGACGCAGCCGAAGTCCAGGCGGCGGGACATCCGCATGGCGCGGGCGTGGTCCTTGGTCCACACCGAGGAGGCCAGCGCGAACTCGACGCCGTTGGCGTAGCCGACGGCCTGCTCCTCGTCGGAGAACCTCTGCACGGTGATGACCGGGCCGAAGACCTCGTTCTGGATGATCTCGTCGTCCTGCTTCAGGCCGGAGACGACGGTCGGGGCGTAGAAGTAGCCCTTGTCGCCGACCCGGTGGCCGCCGGCCTCGACCTTGGCGTGCGCCGGCAGGCGCTCGATGAACCCGGAGACCTGCTTCAGCTGGTTGGCGTTGTTCAGCGGGCCGTAGAGCACGTCCTCGTCGTCCACGCCGCCGGTCTTGGTCTCGGCGGCGGCCTTGGCCAGCGCCTCGACGAAGGCGTCGTGGATCGACTCGTGCACCAGCACGCGGGTGGCGGCGGTACAGTCCTGGCCGGCGTTGAAGAAGCCCGCCACCGAGATGCCCTCGACGGCCTCGGCGATGTCGGCGTCCTCGAAGACCACGACCGGGGCCTTGCCGCCCAGCTCCAGGTGGACGCGCTTGACGTCCTTGGAGGCCGACTCGGCGACCTGGATGCCGGCGCGCACCGAGCCGGTGATGGAGGCCATCGCCGGGGTCCGGTGCTCGACCATCAGACGGCCGGTCTCACGGTCGCCGCAGATCACGTTGAAGACGCCGGCCGGGAGCTCCAGGTCCTTGAGGATGCCGCCGATGATCTCGGCCAGCAGCACGGTGGAGGCCGGGGTGGTGTCGGAGGGCTTCAGCACCACGGTGTTGCCGGCGGCGATGGCCGGGGCGAACTTCCAGACGGCCATCATCATCGGGTAGTTCCACGGCGCCACCTGGGCGCAGACGCCGACCGGCTCGCGGCGGACGATCGAGGTCATGCCGTCCATGTACTCACCGGCGGACTTGCCCTCCAGCAGGCGGGCGGCGCCGGCGAAGAAGCGGATCTGGTCCACCATCGGACCGATCTCCTCGGAGAGGGTCAGCCCGCGCGGCTTGCCGGTGTTGCGGACCTCGGCGTCGACGATCTCGTCGGCACGGGCCTCGACCGCGTCCGCGATCTTCAGCAGCAGCTTCTGCCGGGTGCTCGGGGTCGAGTCCCGCCAGGCCGGGAACGCGGCCGCCGCGGCGTCCATGGCGGCGTCGACGTCGGAGGCGCCGGACAGCGGGGACGTCGCGTAGACCTCGCCGGTCGTGGGGTCGACGATGTCGAGCGTGCGGCCGTCGGCCGCATCGACGAACTCACCGTTGATGTAGTTGCGCAGCGTGCGAAGGTCGCTCACGGATGTCTCCTCGGTCTCGGCCTGCGGCATTGCAGAATCCGGCGCCATGGTACGTCGGCCGCCGGGGCCGGCGGGGGGCGCCGAGTGGCCGCGCCGGTCGCGCCGCGGTCCACTGGTTGGCGGAATGCGCGCGGCACAGCGGAGCCGCGCGCGTACCGTAGCCAGGGTAGCCGCACGACTGCCGTTATCGACAGGCCGACCGCGCATCAACGATGAAATCCGTATGCGTTTTCCAAGATCTCGACGAAATCAGCAGCTGCCGCGCTTGCGAACACGAGGCCGATCGGGCACAGTGGCGGCGTGGCCAACCGCGACCGGAACGCCAGCGTTCCCCTCGACGCCGCCTCCAAGGCGATCATCGAGCAGCTCCAGGAGGACGGGCGCCGCCCGTACGCCGCCATCGGCAAGGCCGTCGGCCTGTCCGAGGCGGCTGTGCGACAGCGCGTCCAGAAGCTGCTCGACCAGGGCGTGATGCAGATCGTCGCCGTCACGGACCCGCTCACCGTCGGCTTCACCCGCCAGGCGATGGTCGGAATCCGTGTCGAAGGAGACATCGATCCCGTCGCCGACGCGCTGGCCGCCCTCGACGAGGTCGACTACGTCGTCTGCACCGCCGGCTCGTTCGACCTCCTGGCCGAACTGGTCTGCGAGGACGACGAGCACCTGCTCGAAATGATCAACAAGCGCATCCGCGCGCTTCCCGGCGTGCGGAGCACCGAGAGCTTCGTTTACCTGAAGCTCCGGAAACAGACCTACACCTGGGGCACCCGATGACAGCCGACCCGGCGCAGAAGGACCTTTCCAAGACCGCCTACGACCACCTGTGGATGCACTTCACCCGCATGTCGTCGTACGAGAACTCCCCCGTGCCGACGATCGTCAAGGGCGAGGGCACCTACGTCTGGGACGACAAGGGACGCAAGTACCTCGACGGCCTCGCCGGCCTGTTCGTCGTCCAGGCCGGCCACGGCCGTGAGGAGCTCGCCGAGGCCGCTGCCAAGCAGGCCAAGGAGCTCGCCTTCTTCCCGGTGTGGAGCTACGCCCACCCGAAGGCCGTCGAGCTGGCCGAGCGCCTGGCCAACTACGCCCCGGGCGACCTGAACAAGGTCTTCTTCTCCACCGGTGGCGGCGAGGCCGTCGAGACCGCCTGGAAGCTTGCCAAGCAGTACTTCAAGCTGACCGGCAAGCCGACCAAGTACAAGGTCATCTCGCGGGCCGTCGCCTACCACGGCACCCCGCAGGGCGCCCTGTCGATCACCGGCCTGCCGGGCCTGAAGGCCCCGTTCGAGCCGCTGGTGCCGGGCACCCACAAGGCCCCGAACACCAACATCTACCGCGCCCCGGCCTTCCTGGCCGGCCCCGACGGCACGGTCGACCCCGAGGCGTACGGCCGCTGGTGCGCCGACGAGATCGAGGTCGCGATCCTCAACGAGGGCGCCGACACCGTCGCGGCCGTCTTCGTCGAGCCGGTGCAGAACGCCGGTGGCTGCTTCCCGCCGCCGCCCGGGTACTTCCAGCGCCTGCGCGAGATCTGCGACCGCCACGACGTGCTGCTGGTCTCGGATGAGGTCATCTGCGCCTTCGGCCGCCTCGGCACCATGTTCGGCGCCGACAAGTTCGGCTACCAGCCCGACATGATCACCTGCGCCAAGGGCATGACCTCGGGCTACTCCCCGATCGGCGCCACGATCATCTCGGACCGCCTCGCCGAGCCGTTCTACAAGGGTGACAACACCTTCCTGCACGGCTACACCTTCGGCGGCCACCCGGTCTCCTCCGCGGTGGCGCTGGCCAACCTCGACATCTTCGAGCGCGAGGGCCTGAACCAGCACGTCCTCGACAACGAGTCGAAGTTCCTGGGCACCCTGGACAAGCTGCGCGACCTGCCGATCGTCGGCGACGTCCGCGGCAACGGGTACTTCTACGGCATCGAGCTCGTGAAGGACAAGGTCACCAAGGAGTCGTTCAACGACGACGAGGTCGAGCGCGTGCTCTACGGCTTCCTGTCGAAGGCGCTCTTCGAGAACGGCCTGTACTGCCGCGCCGACGACCGTGGCGACCCGGTCATCCAGCTGGCGCCGCCGCTGATCTCCGACCAGTCGACCTTCGACGAGATCGAGCAGATCCTGCGGACCAGCCTCACCGACGCGTGGGCGAAGATCTGACCCCTCGGACTTTCCTCCCCACCCTCCGCCACAGGGCGGTCCCGCTTCGGCGGGGCCGCCCTGCGGCGTTCCCCGCGGCACCCCGGACGGCGGTTCCCAGCCGTTCCGTCATCGGTCCGTCGATCAAACACGCCTGATTACGGATGATTTGCCCCGGATGGGCCAGTGTGCCGCAACCGCGCCCAGGCCCGATCGTTCTAATCTGACGACTGTCATATCCCTGCGGCCACCCAGGATGGAACCTCATGTCAGCGGCCCCTCCTGACAACGACGTGCTGTGGGCCCGGGGGATCGTCAAGTCCCATCAGGGCACCCCCGCGCTGCGCGGCGTCTCGCTCGGGATCCGGGAGGGCGAGGTCCTCGCCGTCACCGGCCCGCGCGGCTCCGGCAAGAGCACCCTGCTCGGCTGCCTCTCCGCCCTGCTCCCGGTGGACGAGGGCGAGGTCTGGTTCAACAGCTCCCCCGTGCACACCCTCGGCCGGGCCGGCCGCGAACGGCTGCGCCGCGACCGCTTCGGCTTCGTCGGCTCCGAGCCGCACCTGGTACCCGAACTGACCGCCCGGGAGAACGTCGCCCTGCCGCTGCTGCTGGCCGGCGCCGGCGGCAAGGCCGCCTACACGGCCGCGGACGAGTGGCTGGAGCGCCTGGACATCGGCGACCTCGCCAAGGTCCGGCCGGAACGGCTGGTCCAGGGCCAGCGCCAGCGGATCGCCGTCGCCCGGGCCCTCGCACCGCTCCCGCCGGTCGTCTTCGCCGACGACCCCACCGCCCCGCTGCACCGCGAGACCGCCGAGCAGGTCCTGCGGATACTGACCAGCGCGGCCCGCTCCCACCAGCTCACCCTCGTGCTGGCCACCCACGATCCCGAGCTCGTCCGGTACGCGGACCGCGCCGTCGCCCTCCTCGACGGCCGCCTGACCGGCCCCGCCACGCCCGTGCCGCGCGGCATCGCCGCCCCCGGCACGGCCGGGGCCACCGCCGTCCCGGCCGCCGGCCGCTGAAAGAGTCGACGCCGTGTTCTATCTCCGCCTGGCCCGGGGCTACCGGGTCCACGACCTCGGCCGCTGGCTGCTGACCGCCCTGGCCGGCGCGGTCGTCGCCGCCTTCCTGCTGCGCGCCCTCGGCCGGGCGATGAGCGGCCCCGCCGACGGCCACGACGCGCTCGTCCGGCTGCTCTGGTGCCTGCCCCCGCTGGCCGCGGTCGCCTGGTTCGCGGCCGTCGCCGCCCGCGCCGTACCCGCCCGGCGGGCCGACCGGATCACCGGGCTCACCACCGCCGGCGCCGGGGCCGGCCGGATCCGCGCGCTGATCGCCGGCGAGGTCGCGCTCGCCTGCGGGGCCGGCGCCGGACTCACCCTGCTGCTCTTCCTGGTCCTGCGCAACGACATCGCCGGACCGACCCTCGCCGACGAACTGGGCATGGGCGTCGCCCTCCCCGCCGCCGCACCGGTCACCCTGCTCGCCCTCGTGCCGCTGACCGCCGGACTCGCCGCCGCCGGGGCCGTCCGGCCGACCGAGACCCTGCCCGGCCGCTCCGGCACCGAACCGACCGGCTTCGGCCCGTGGCGGATCGCGCTGCCGATCGGCCTCGCTGTCATCGGCCTCGCCCTGGAGCTGATCGCGCTGCGCCCAGGCGCCGCCGCCGACGGCCGCCCGATCCACCTGCCGGCCGGACTCGGCAGCACCAGCACCGCCGCGCTGGGCGGGTGGCTCGCCTCCGCCGTCGGCCTCGCCCTGCTCACCGGCCCGCTGCTCGGCTGGGCCGGTCGGCTGCTGGCGCTCGGGCGGGCCACCCCGCTGCGACTGCTCGCCGGCCGGGGCCTCACCGCCCAGGCCCGCCGGCTCGGGGCACCGCTGGCCGTCCTCACCCTGGCGCTCGCGGCGGTGCTCACCACCATCCGCTACTGGCTGGGCGAGCCCGGCAGCGCCGATGTCCTGCCCGCGATCGAGGCCGGGCTGGTGCTGGGCTGCGCGGCCGGGGCGGTGGTGGTCCGGCTGGCCGAGCTGCGCACCGCCCGCCGGGGTGTCGCCGAGGCGCTGCTGCGGCTCGGGGCGGCGCCCCGGCTGCTGTTCGGCGCCGTGGTGCTGCGGACCCTGATGACCGGCACGGTCCTGCTGGTCACCGGCGGGGCGACCGCGGCCCTGGCCGCCGCCGGACTGCGCTGACAAAACGCCCCCGTCCGGTGGCCCGGCCCTGAGGGGGCGGGTCACCGGACGGGGGCGTTCGGCTTGCGGGGTCGGTCGGACGCTCGGCCGCTCAGCCCGCCGCCGCGAGCTGGCCGCAGGCGCCGTCGATCTCCTGGCCGCGGGTGTCGCGGACGGTCGTCGGCACGCCGTGCGACTGGAGCCGCCGGACGAACTCCCGCTCGTCCTCGGGTCGCGAGGCCGTCCACTTGGATCCCGGGGTGGGGTTCAGCGGGATCAGGTTGACGTGCACCCGGTGGTTCTTGATCAGCCGGCCGAGCAGGTCCGCCCGCCACGCCTGGTCGTTGATGTCCTTGATCAGCGCGTACTCGATGGAGATCCGGCGGCCGGACTTCTCGGCGTAGTTCCACGCCGCGTCCAGCACCTCGGCGACCTTCCAGCGGGTGTTGACCGGCACCAGCTCGTCGCGGAGCTCGTCGTCCGGAGCGTGCAGCGACAGCGCCAGGCGGCAGCTGAGCCCCTCGTCGGCGAACCGGTACATCGCCGGGACCAGGCCGACGGTCGAGACCGTGATGCCGCGCTGGGACAGGCCGAAGCCGTCCGGCGCCGGGTCGGTCAGCCGGCGGATCGAGGCCAGCACCCGCTTGTAGTTGGCCAGCGGCTCGCCCATGCCCATGAACACCACGTTGGACAGCCGGGCCTCGCCACCGGGGATCTCCCCGCTGCGGAGCGAGCGCATCCCGGCGGCGATCTGCTCGACGATCTCGGCCGTCGACAGGTTGCGGGTCAGCCCGGCCTGGCCGGTGGCGCAGAACGGGCAGTTCATGCCGCAGCCCGCCTGGGAGCTGATGCACATGGTGACCCGGTCCGGGTAGCGCATCAGCACCGACTCGACGAGCGTGCCGTCGAACAGCTTCCACAGCGTCTTGCGGGTGGTGTCGTCGTCGCAGGACACGTGCCGCAGCACCGACATCAGCTCGGGCAGCAGGCCCTCGGTGAGCTTCTCCCGGCTGGCGGCGGGGATGTCCGTCCAGCTCGCCGGGTCGTTCGACATCCGGCCGAAGTAGTGGTTGGAGAGCTGCTTCGCGCGGAACGGCTGCTCGCCCAGCTCGGCGACGGCCTCCTTGCGCTCGGCGGGGCTCAGGTCGGCGAGGTGTCGCGGGGGCTTGGCGCCGCGCGGCGCGACAAAGGTGAGTTCTCCGGGCTTAGGCATGGTTCATCCAGTGTCGCAGACGCGCGAGGGCCCCGAACGCCGTGCGTCCGGGGCCCTGGGCCGGGGCGGGTGGCCTCAGCTGCCCACGAAGGCCGCCAGCAGCAGCCAGACCACCGGGGCGGTCGGCAACAGCGAGTCCAGCCGGTCCATGATGCCGCCGTGGCCGGGCAGCAGGGTGCCCATGTCCTTGATGCCGAGGTCGCGCTTGATCATCGACTCGCCCAGGTCGCCCAGGGTCGCGACGACCGCCGCGCAGCCGCCCAGGATCAGGCCCTGCCACCAGCTGCCGCCGTCGATGATCAGCTCCATCAGCAGCGCGCCCGCCAGCATCGACAGGCCGATGCCGCCGGCCAGGCCCTCCCGGGTCTTGCCCGGGCTGATCGTCGGCGCCAGCTTGGTCCGGCCGAACTTGTAGCCCACCGCGTAGGCGCCGGTGTCACTGCACACCGTGACGATCAGGAACAGTACGATCCGCTGCGGACCGTCGTCGGCCGCCAGCATCATCGCCACGAAGGTCGCGAGGAAGGGGACGTAGAAGGCGGTGAAGATGCCCGCCGTTATGTCCCGCAGATAGTTCTCCGGCGGCTCGGCCATCCGCCAGACCATCACCGCGAGACCGGTGAGCGCGAGCGAGGCCGCCGCCCACTGGATTCCCGACCAGTAGCCGGTGGCGACCATCGCGATGCCGCCCACGACCAGCGGGACCAGCGGCGCCTTGATCTCCTTGCGCTCGGCCAGCCGGCTGGTCAGCTCCCAGACGCCGACCGACACGGCCGCGATCACCACGACCAGGAACAGGGCCTTGACGACGAAGAGCGAGGCGACGATGACCGCGCCGAGGCCGACGCCCACGCCTATCGCGGCCTGGAGGTTGCGGCCGCCGCGCTGCTTGCGCTGCGCCGGCTGAGGCTGCGGATCGGGCTGGGCCACGGGTGTCTCCTGCCCTGGGTGGGACGACGGCACGAGGAACGGCTGCCCCGCCGCCGGTCCGCCCGGCACACCGGGGTGACCCGCCGCGACCGGCGGCACCTGCGGCGCCGACGGCCCCGGGTACGCCGCGGCGCCCGGGTACGGCCCGCCGACCGGAGCGGACCGGGCGTCGTCGGTGATCGCGCGCAGCACGACCGTCTCCGACGCGCCAGGCTCCACCGCCCCGGGCTGCTCGTCGCGGAACAGCGGTCCGCTCAGCCGGCCCGTCTCCCGGGACGACCCCTCGGCGGGGTCGGGCCCGGACGGGGCTGCGGGCTGCGGGCCCGGGTCGGCCGGAACGGGAGGCATGACCTGAGTCTCCTCCGCGTCGGGGTCCCAGTACACCGGAGGCTGCTGGGAGTGACCCGTTCGGTGGCCGGGGTCACCCGCGCCGTACTGCCCGTGCTGGTCGTACTGCCCGGGCCGGCCGTACTGCCCGGGCTGGTCGTACTGCCCGTGCGGCGGCTGCGCCGGGTACCCGCCGGCGACGGGCGCGGCCGGCGGGCCGGACGGGCCAGGTGTGCCGGGTGCGCCGGGGGCCTGCGCAGGCGTGCTGGGGGCCTGCGCAGGCTCGTGCGGACGGTACGGCTGGTACTGCTGGTCGGACGTGCCCCAATAGCCAGGGGCGTCAGGGGCGTCGTTCATCAGACCTCGAGCAGCTCGGCTTCCTTGTGCTTCAGCAGCTCGTCGACGGTGGCCACGTACTTGGCCGTGGTGTCGTCGAGCTCCTTCTCGGCGCGACGGCCGTCGTCCTCGCCGATCTCGCCGTCCTTGACCAGCTTGTCGATCGCGTCCTTGGCCTTGCGGCGGACGGCGCGGATCGAGACCTTGGCGTCCTCGCCCTTGCCGCGGGCGACCTTGATGAACTCCCGGCGGCGCTCCTCGGTCAGCTCGGGGAGCACGACCCGGATGATGGAGCCGTCGTTCGACGGGTTGACGCCCAGGTCGGAGTCGCGGATCGCCTGCTCGATCGCCTTCAGCGCGGTCTTGTCGAACGGCGAGACGACCGCCATCCGGGGCTCCGGCACGGAGAAGGAGGCCAGCTGGTTGATCGGCGTCACGGCGCCGTAGTACTCCGCGACGATCTTGGCGAACATCGCCGGGTGCGCGCGGCCGGTGCGGATGGCGGCGAAGTCGTCCTTGGCGTGGGCGACGGCCTTCTCCATCTTCTCCTCGGCGTCGAGGAGGGTCTCTTCGATCACTGTGATCTCCCTGTCCGGTTCATCTGCTGGTGTCCCGACCGGGGTCGGGCGCCGGAGCCTCGCGGCGGCGGCGCCGTCCGGTACGGCTGGTTACTGCTCAGGCCCGGACAGAATCCTGGCTGATGAGTGTGCCGATCTTCTCACTCTTCACCGCACGCGCGATATTGCCCTCCGCAAGCAGCTCGAAGACCAGCATCGGAAGGTTGTTGTCCTTGCACAGCGTGATCGCGGTGAGGTCGGCCACCTTGAGGTCGCGCGCGATGACCTCGGAGTACTCCAGCGCGTCGAACTTGACCGCGTCCGGGTTGGTACGGGGGTCGGAGTCGTAGACGCCGTCCACGCCGTTCTTGCCCATCAGCAGCACATCGGCGTGGATCTCCAGCGCCCGCTGGACGGCCGTGGTGTCGGTGGAGAAGTAGGGCATGCCCATACCGGCACCGAAGATCACCACGCGGCCCTTCTCCAGGTGCCGGACGGCGCGCAGCGGCAGGTACGGCTCGGCGACCTGGCCCATCGTGATGGCGGTCTGGACCCGCGTCTCGATGCCCTCCTTGACCAGGAAGTCCTGGAGCGCCAGGCAGTTCATGACCGTGCCGAGCATGCCCATGTAGTCCGAACGGGCCCGGTCCATACCGCGGACCTGGAGCTCGGCGCCGCGGAAGAAGTTGCCGCCGCCGATCACCACGGCGACCTCGGTGCCCGCGCGGACGACCGTGGCGATCTCACGGGCGATCGCGTGCACGACGTCCGGATCGACGCCGAGCCCGCCGCCGCCGGCGAAGGCCTCACCGGACAGCTTCAGCATTACCCGGCGGCGCGTGCCGTCCTGGATCTCCCGCGCGGTCTCCTGCGTCTCCTGCATGGACTTCTCCTTCTGCACCTACTGGTTCACAGACGCGGGTGTGCGGGTGCCCGGCCTGCGCGTACACGCGAGGAGGCCACTGCCGCGGGAACCGGTTCGGTGTCCTGCACGGCAATGGCCTCCTCGTCGTTCATGTCGCCGACGCGGCTCGCCCGTGAACGGATGGCGCTGGGTGAGCCCGTACGGCGCGTTCCCCGTCGCCCTGGTCAGCGGGCGGGGGCGGTTCCCAGCCTACGGCCGGGGAGACCGGTGGAACGTGGCTCAGGCGCCGACGCGGAAGCGGGCGAAGCGCTTGAGGGCGACGCCGTTCTCCTCGAGGACCTTGGCGACGGTCTTCTTGTTGTCCTTCGCGAAGGCCTGCTCCAGGACGGAGTTCTCCTTCACGAAGCCGGTGACGCGACCCTCGACGATCTTCGGCAGGGCAGCCTCCGGCTTGCCCTCCTCGCGAGCGGTGGCCTCGGCGACGCGGCGCTCGTTCTCGATGTCCTCGGCCGGGATGTCCTCGCGGGACAGGTACTTCGGCGCGAAGGCGGCGATGTGCTGCGCGACGTCCTTGGCGACCTCGGCGTTCTCCTTGTCCAGCTCGACCAGGACGCCGACGGCCGGCGGCAGGTCGGGGCTGGTCTTGTGCAGGTAGACGGCGACGAAGCCGTCGCCACCGAACTGCGCGAAGCGGCGGAAGACGATCTTCTCACCCAGGGTCGCGTTGGCCTCGTCCACGAACTGCTGGACGGTCTTGCCGGCCTCGATCTCGGACGCCAGGGCGGCGTCCAGGTCGGCCGGGGCGCTCTTGGCGACGTGGGCGGCGATCGCGTCGGCGACCTGGACGAAGTTGTCACCCTTGGCGACGAAGTCGGTCTCGCAGTTCAGCTCGACCAGGACGCCGGACTTCTTGTCCTCGGCGATCAGCGCGGCGACGGCACCGTTGGAGGCGTCGCGGCCCTCACGCTTGGCAACGCCCTTCTGGCCCTTGATGCGCAGAAGCTCGACGGCCTTCTCGACGTTGCCCTCGGCCTCGTCCAGGGCCTTCTTGCAGTCCATCATGCCGGCGCCGGTGAGCTCACGGAGCTTCTTGACGTCCGCGGCGGTGAAGTTCGCCATGGTGTGAATCTCTTCTCGCGTCTCGCGTGTCTGCGTGGAGTAGCGCCGGGGCCGATGGTTCGGCCCCGGCGCGGGAGAGAGGGGCACCGACCGGTGTCGTACCGGCGGGTGCCCCTCACCCTTGGTACGTCAGGCCTGCTCGGCCGGAGCCTCGGCGGCCGGAGCCTCGGCGGCGGGGGCCTCGGCGGCGGGGGCCTCGGTGACCGGGGCCTCGACGGCCTCGGCAGCCGGAGCAGCCTCGGCGTCGGCGGCGGGGGCCTCCTCAGCCTTCTTCTCGCCCTCCAGGATGTCCTTCTCCCAGTCGGCGAGCGGCTGGTCGGCACCCGGCTCGGCCTTGACGTCGCCCTTGGCGACACCCGCGCGGGACTTGAGGCCCTCGGCGACGGCGTCGGCGATCACACGGGTCAGCAGGGTGACGGAGCGGATCGCGTCGTCGTTGCCCGGGATCTTGTAGTCGACCTCGTCGGGGTCACAGTTGGTGTCGAGGATGGCGACGACCGGGATGTTGAGCTTCCGGGCCTCGCCGACCGCGATGTGCTCCTTCTTGGTGTCCACGATCCAGACAGCGCTGGGAACGCGCTGCATGTCACGGATACCGCCGAGGGTCTTCTCCAGCTTGTCGTGCTCGCGCTGGAGGACCAGGAGCTCCTTCTTGGTGAGGCCGGAACCGGCCACGTCCGAGAAGTCCAGCTCGCCGAGCTCCTTGAGGCGCTGCAGGCGCTTGTAGACGGTCGAGAAGTTGGTCAGCATGCCGCCGAGCCAGCGCTGGTTCACGTAGGGCATGCCCACGCGGGTGGCCTGCTCGGCGATGGCCTCCTGGGCCTGCTTCTTCGTGCCGACGAAGAGGACGCTGCCGCCGTGGGCAACGGTCTCCTTGATGAACTCGAAGGCGCGGTCGATGTAGTTCAGCGACTGCAGGAGGTCGATGATGTAGATGCCGTTGCGCTCGGTGATGATGAAGCGCTTCATCTTCGGGTTCCAGCGGCGGGTCTGGTGACCGAAGTGGACGCCGCTCTCCAGCAGCTCCCGCATCGTGACGACGGCCATAGCCGTGCTCCTCAGGTGTTACGCCCGGCTCCGGCGCAGCGGCGTCACGGGAGGCGCGGTGGCGCTTCCCGCTCGGCTGGTGCGAACGGCCGGGTCAGGCTCGGTTTTGTCCGTGGCGGCCAGGTGACAGCCACGCCTGACGCCCCGAACGTGCCGAGCCGCTTTCCCCGACGGTCCTGGGACCGGTCGGGCTCGGCGGACCGAGCGGCACTCGCACCTGGCGGGGGCGGCGGCTGAGCCGCTGTCCGACCACCGGTGGCGGGGCGTGCGAAGTCGACCCGGCGGACCGGGTCGCGTGTGAAGTGTACGGGAAGCGCCGAGCGCCGAGCGACTCCGCGGAAGGCGGGCGGGCGGGGACCGGCCAGGTCCGGGGCACCCGGGCGGCCGTGCCGGGGGCCCGCGAACCGGCCGGGGTCCACCCGTTGGAGGGACGGCCGTTGTCCCCAGGGGCCGGTTGTCCACAGGAAACGGGCCCCTGGTGGCCGGGTCGGGCCGGCCCGGGGAGCCTCGGCGGCATGACTGTCGGCGTGGGGGTGGTGGGTGTGGGCGTGGGTATCGGCGCGGGCGTGGGTGTGAGTGTGGGTGTGACTGCAGGCGTGGGGGCGGGGCGGCGGCGGGTGCTGCCGCTTCTGCCGGTGGTGCTGGTCGCCCTGCTGACCGGTGGCCGGCCCGGGGCACTCGGGCACGCCGCGGGCAGGGCGGACGGGGCTGCGGTCGGTGTCGCGGGGGAGGCGGGTCCTGGCGCGGTCGTTTCCGGGGCGCCCGGACTTCACGGGGTGAGTGGGGGCGGGCGGTGGTGGCCAGTGGACGGGCCGGGTGGGGGGCCGGGTGCCGTGATCGGCCGCTTCGAGCCGCCCGAGCCGCCCGAGCGACCGTGGGGTGCGGGCCACCGGGGCGTCGACCTGGCCGCCACCGCCGGTGCGGAGGTCCGCGCCGCGGCGCCGGGGGTGGTGACGTTCGCCGGGCCGGTGGCCGGACGGCCGGTGGTCACGGTCACCCACGCGATGGCGGGATCCGCGGCGTCCGTGGCTCCGTCGACTCCCCCGCTGCGGACCACCTATCTACCGGTGGAGGGCGCCCTCCCGGTGGGCACCTCCGTGGCGGCCGGACAGGTGATCGGACGGCTCGCCCCCGGGGACAGCCACTGCGCCGACGGCCCCTGCCTGCACTGGGGCCTGCTGCGCGGCAAGCGCTACCTCGACCCGCCGGCCCTGTTCGGGAGCGGCCGGGCCCGGCTGCTCCCGCTCGACCGCCCGACGGACCCGGTCGCCGCCGCGCCGATCCCCCAGGCCGAGCCGCACACCGTCCGCGGAGCGCGAGGGTTCAGCTCGGGCCGAGGCCGTGCAGGGCGAGGGCGACGGCGGCGTCCGCGATCACCTCGGGACTCTCGGCCCGGCCGCCCGCGGCCCGGTGCTCCGCCTGCCGCACCGCCGCTTCGACGATGCCCTGGAGCAGCGCGGCGGCCAGCCGGGGCTGCTCGTGACCGAGGTCCTCCAGCGCCTGGACCACCAGCCCGACCAGCGTCCCGTGCGCTGCTCGGATGCGTTCCCGGGCCGCGTCGTCCAGCTCCAGTGCGGAGATCGCCGCGACCGCCCGGTGTCGCGGGTCGGCGGCCAGCGCGAGCTGGCTCCGGACATACGCCTCGATCCGCTCGGCGGCGGTGTCCCGGCTCGCCATCCCGGCCTCGATCTCGGCGGCCCACAACGGGAAGTCCACCTCGCAGAGCGCCTCCACCACCGCCGCGCGGGAACGGAAGTACTCGTACACCGAGGAACGCGCGAGCCCGGTGCGCATGGCGAGCGCGGGGAAGGTCAGGGCCTCCATGCCTCCCTCGGTGAGGAGACTGCGGGCAGCATCGAGGAGGGCTGCCCGCTGCATCTGTCGATGCTCGGCCACACTGGCTGCTCGGATCTTCGGCACGCCCTCCACTGTACGGAGCCCTACATCCCGCCGGTACGGTGCCGCGTACCGCGACGGATACGGAGGGATGCGTTCCGGGGCGCGGAGCGCGGCCCCGGCGTACGCGGCGCACCGACCGGTCCGCACGACGACCGGCCGGGGGCGTTCGACGGAGGGGCGTCCGGCCGGGGGCGCTTTTCGGCCGGGTGTTCGACCAGAGGTTGGTCGGCGCCGAAGAGTGTCCGGCCGGGTGCGTTCGGCCGGGGCTTTCGGCCGGGGCTTTCGGCTACCGGATGTCCGACAGCTTGGCGCGCAGCTGGAGCACCGACTTGGTGTGGATCTGGCTGACCCTGCTCTCGGTCACCCCGAGGACCTGGCCGATCTCGGCGAGCGTCAGCCCCTCGTAGTAGTAGAGCGTCACCACGGTCTTCTCCCGTTCGGGAAGGGTGTTGACCGCCTGCGCCAGCAGCCGGCGCAGCTCCCGGTCCTCGGCCACCTCGACCGGGTCGTCCGCCCCGTGGTCCTCGAGCGTCTCCATCAGGCTCAGCCGGTCGCCGCCGTCGCCGACGGGATGGAGCAGCTCGTCGAGCGCGACCACGTTGGCGAGCGAGAGCTGGCTGAAGATGGTGTGCAGGTCCTCGATCGCGATGCCCATCTCGGCCGCGACCTCGGGCTCGGTCGGCGTCCGTCGCAGCCGGGCCTCCAGCGTCGCGTAGGTGCGCTCGACCGCCTTCGCCTTCTGCCGCACCGAGCGCGGGATCCAGTCCAGCGCGCGCAGCTCGTCGATGATCGCGCCGCGGATCCGGCTGATCGCGTAGGTCTCGAACTTGATGGCGCGCTCGATGTCGAACTTCTCGATCGCGTCGATCAGCCCGAAGACGCCGGAGGAGACGAAGTCGGCCTGCTCGACATTGGACGGCAGACCGACCCCGACCCGGCCCGCGACGTACTTGACGAGCGGTGAGTAGTGCAGGATCAGCTGCTCCCGCAGCCGCTGATCGGCCGTCTCCTTGTAGGAGCGCCAGAGCTCTTCGAGCGCCGTGCGCTCCCGGCGGGGAGCCGGCGCTTCGGCGGACGCGGGGGCGGCCGGGTCAGCGGGAGCGCCGGGCGCGTCCGGGCGGTCGTCGTGCGCCCCGGTGAGCGCCGGACGGCCGCCCTGCCGCGCCAGGGCCCCCATCGCACCCGTGGACTTGGACGGGTACTCGGTCGCGGTCCGCCGCTCGGTGCGCGGCCCTCCCGAGGACCGGGCGCCACCGGTCACTCGGTGTCCGGGAATGTGTGTGGGCATACGTTGGTCTGCGCCGTTCTGCCGAGTCATGTGCTGATAGGGAAGGCATGGCGAGCGTAGCGTGACCGACTCGCTGCAGAGTGCTACCGCCACTCGGTCGTCCCCCGATCCGGTGGCATTCGTGTCGCCCCACCCGGGCACCGGAGGTGGACGAACCGGATACCGGCCCCGCCCGACCGGTCCGCCCCGTCAACCCCGTGCCCTTCCCCGTCCTCCTCCCGGTCGTCCCTCGGGCGCGTGTCCTCCTGACGCCCCGCCCCACGTCTCCCCCGAGCCGCTCCGCCGCCCTCGTCCGGACGGGCCGTCACCTCCTCCGCACCAGGCGCCAGTGCGCGCCGTGGCGCTCGACATGGCCGAGCGAGCCCAGCTCGTAGAGCCGCTGGAGCACCTCGTCCGGCGGAAGTCCCGACTGCCGGGCCAACCGCTCCACCGGCGCGCCCTCCGCCGTGGCCGGCACGGCCTCCAGGACCCGCGCCGCCTCCGGTTCCAGGAGGTCCCTGGGCAGCACCGGCCCGCTGCGCTGCGGCGCCAGGTCCTCGCCGATCGCCCCGATCAGCTCGACGACCTCGGCCGCGTCGGTCACCACGGTGGCGGCGCCGCTGCGGATCAGCGTGTGCACCCCGGCGGAGAGTTCCGAGGTGACCGGTCCGGGCACACCCATGGTGTGCCGGTTGAGATCGCGGGCGCGTCTGGCGGTGCTGAGCGCCCCGCTGCGCAGCGCCGCCTCGACCACCACGGTGCCGCGGGTCAGCGCCGCGATCACCCGGTTGCGCAGCACGAACCGGAACCTGGTCGGGTGCTCCCCCGGCGGAAGCTCGCTCACCAGCAGTCCCTGTTCGGCGATCCGGCGGATCAGCGCGGTGTTGCCCCGCGGGTAGGCCACGTCCACCCCGCAGGCCAGGACGCCGACCGTCGGACCGCCGACCGCCAGCGCGCCCCGGTGGGCGGCCGCGTCGATCCCGTAGGCGCCGCGGCCGCGTCGAGCCCGTAGGCGCCGCCGGACACGACCACCCAGCCGCGTTCAGCGAGCTGCGCGGCGAGGTCCCCGGCGACGTGAGCACCGTACGCCGTGCAGGCCCGGGCTCCGACCACCGCGACCGATCGCAGGGCGAGCAGGCGCAGCGAACCCGTCCCGACCACCCAGAGCCCGGTGGGCCGGCCCTCCCCGAGGTCGTCCAGCTGGCTCGGCCACTCGGTGTCGCCCGGAATGATGAAGCGCCCGCCGACCGCACGCACCCGTTCCAGATCGGCGACCGGATCGAGCCCGGTCATCCGGGCCCGGTAGGCCGCCAGTCTGGCGGTGTCCACACCGAGCTGTTCGGCCGAGGCGCCACCCCGGATCGCCCGCACGACGTCCAGTGCGTCGAGGCGGGCGAGCCAGCGGCCGAGCGCGGCGTCCCCCGGTTCGCCGAGCCGGCTGAGCGCCGCCCTGGCGAGGCGCTCCGGCTCGGGCCTGGGCCGGGTCTCCGGGCCCGGCGGCCCCTCGGCCTCCGCTCCGGGGGTCCGGGGTGCCGCCAGGCCGGACGGTTCGGCGACGCGCGACCGGGCCTGCGTCCCGGGCTCCGGGACGGCTCCCGGTTCGGTGGGCGGGCGCTGGGGGAGGTCGTTCGCGGTGAGGCTCATGTGTCGCTCTCCTCGGGCTTCTCGGTGGGGGTGGGATCGGGCGGGCGGCGGGCGGACCGGGGGCGGGTGGGCCGCTCGTCCGCCCCGTCGCCGGACCGGTTCTCGGCAGAGTCGTCGGGGCGGTCAGGGCGGTCGGCGGCGAGGTTCGGACTGCGGAAGAACTGCTCCGTCAGTGGGAGCCCCTGTTCCACGCCGGTGCGCAGCACAAGGGCCGTCCGGATGTCGCGCTGTTCGGGGCGGCCGCGGCCGGCGAGGTCGGCGACGGTCCAGGCGACCCGCAGCACCCGGTCCAGGCCCCGAGCGGTCAGAAGGCCCCGCTCCAGCTGGCGCGCAGCGTCGTTCAGCGCGCCCGGCGCCAGCTGCCAGCGGGTGCGCAACTCGTGTCCGGGGACCTCGGCGTTGGTCCGCCACGGTGTGCCCGCGAGCCGGGCCGCCGCGCGCTCCCGCGCCGCGAGTACCCGGGCGGCGACGACCTCGGTGGTCTCGGCCGAGGTGTCGCGCTGCATCAGCTCGGCCCTGGTCACCGGGGCGACCTGGACCTGGAGGTCGACCCGGTCGAGCAGCGGGCCGGACAGCCTGCCCTGGTAGCGGCTGACCATGGCAGGCGTGCACTCGCACCCCTCGCCCCGCCGCGAATGGCGCCCGCACGGACAGGGGTTGGCTGCCAGGCAGAGCAGGAAGCGGGCGGGCAGTCGGAGCGATCCGGCGGACCGCGCGATCACCACCTCGCCGGCTTCGAGCGGTTGGCGCAGCGCGTCCAGGACCCGGACGGGGAACTCGGGCGCCTCGTCGAGGAACAGGACCCCACGGTGGGCCAGCGAGACCGCACCCGGTCTCGGCAGACCGCTGCCGCCGCCGACGATGGCGGGCATGGTGGTCGAGTGGTGCGGGGAGCAGTAGGGCGCGTGGTCGATCAGCGGCCGGCCCGCCGGGAGCAGCCCCGCGACGGAGTGGACCGCGGTGACCTCCAGCGCTTCCTTCTGCGTCAGCCTCGGCAGCAGCGCCGGCAGCCGCTCCGCCAGCATCGTCTTGCCCGCGCCCGGCGGGCCCTTGAGGTAGAGGTGGTGGCCGCCGGCGGCGGCGATCTCCAGAGCCCGGCGGGCCTCGTACTGTCCGGCCACATCGGCGAGGTCCATCCGGGCGGCCGCCTCGTCGGGCAGGCCGCGCACCCCGGCGCTGGGGAGCATGAGGCCAGCCATCAGCGGGTCGGGGCGCCCGACGAGCCGGTCGGGGGGCTCCTCCGGCTCGGGGGCTCCGGTGAGCACGGCGATCAGCTGGCGCAGGCTGCGCACGCCGATGACACTCACTCCGGGGACCAGCGCGGCCTCGGCGGCCGTCTGATCGGCGACCACGACCCGCTCGTAACCGGCGTCGGCGGCCGCCAGCACCGACGGGAGCACCCCGCGGACCGGGCGCACCCGCCCGTCCAGGCCCAGCTCCCCGATGAGCAGCAGGTCGGCGATCGCGGAGGGGTCGAGCCGTTCGGCTGCGGCCAGTACGGCGCAGGCGACGGCGAGGTCGAAGCCGCTGCCGCTCTTGGGCACCGATGCCGGGCTCAGCCCGACGGTCAGTTTGCGCTGCGGCCAGGCCTCACCGCTGTTCACGACCGCCGCGCGAACCCGGTCGCGGGCCTCGGAGAGCGCCTTGTCGGGCAGGCCGACCAGGGTGAACGCCGCTACCCCGGGCTCCAGGTCGGCCTGGACCTCGACAATCACCCCGTCGACCCCGACCAGGGCCACGGAACACGTCCGGGCGAAGGCCATCTAGACCACCCCCCGCAGGTGGTCGACCGTGGCCGCGCCGCGGACCCGGTTGATGACGGCGACGAGGTCGATCCGGACGCCGCCCGGCGGAACGGGCGCCCACGGCGGGTCGGTGGAGCCGGGCCGGTACTCGGGGCCCGCCAACCGGGCGAAGTGGCCGGGCCAGCGCTCGGACATCCAGCGCTCGGCCAGGCGGCGCAGCCGGTCCGCCTTGGTGGGGTCGATGGCCTCACTGGGCTGCTGGAAGCTCCGCTCGGAACGGGTCTTGACCTCGCAGACCGCCACCGTGTCGCCGTCGAGGGCGACGATGTCCAGCTCGCCCTCCACGCACCGCCAGTTGCGGTCGAGGATGCGCAGCCCCTCCTCGGCGAGCCGACGGGCGGCCACGCGTTCGCCGTAGCGGCCGAGGCCGGTGTTGCTGAGCCTCCCCGGTCCGGCCCCGCCGGGCGGGGGCAGGGCCGTTACGGGCGGGGCGGGCTCGGCCGGGGCGGATGCGGGCGCGACGGAGCCCGGGTCGGCCTGCGGGAGCGGGCCTCCCGCCGGGGCGTGTGCCGCCCGTCGGCGTGGCTGCCCGTCCCGCCGGGCCTTCGCGGTCTGCTGGCGCGTGGCGCGCTCGATGTCCTGCACGGTGACCACCTCCGACGGGGAGGCTGCCGTGCGATCCGGAAGCGGACCAGAGAGTTGTTATTTCCTGTGGAAAACCCGGGCCTGTGGATAACTCCTGTCACCCACGGGAGTGAGAATTCCGGAATATCCGAAATTCCCCTGGACATCCGGGGACCGGGCGGTCCAACGTCAGTTCCCGAAGCCGGACTCGTCCGAGGGCAGCTCCAGATCGCTCTTCGCGAGTTCCTCGATGTTCACGTCCTTGAAGGTCAGCACCCGGACCTTGCGGACGAACCGGGCCGGCCGGTACATGTCCCAGACCCACGCATCCGCCATCGACACCTCGAAGAAGACCTCGCCCTGTACCGAGTGCACCTGCAGCTCGTAGTCATTGGTGAGGTAGAACCGTCGCTCGGTCTCGATCACGTACTTGAACAGGCCGACGACGTCCCGGTACTCCCGGTAGAGCTTGAGCTCCATCTCGGTCTCGTACTTTTCGAGATCTTCGGCACTCATCCAGGCGTCCCCTCAACTTGTCACGTCCACCCATTGTGGACCACCGCACTCACCCTCAGAGCCGTACCGGGGCGACCGGCGGCCCCTCGGTCAACAGCCGCTCCAGAAAGTCCACCAGTCCGACCGGATAGACCGTCTCGGAAGTGGACCGCAATTCCTCGACCGTCCACCAGCGCGCCGCGAGCAACTGGGCATGTTCGTCCTCGCCCATGCCCGAGTGGTCCAGCACCGTCCGCGTCGTCCGGGCCAGGTGGAACCACTGTTCCTGCTCGAAGCGCTGCCCCCGATAGGAGAACGAAGCATTGCCGTACGCGACCACCGGTCCCAGCTCCACGCCGCGCAACCCGGTCTCCTCCACGAGCTCCCGCTCGGCGGCGTCCCGGACGTCCTCCCCCGGCTCGAGTCCCCCACCGGGGGTGAACCACCAGGTGACGCCGGGCGTCGCCGGGTCCGAGCCGTGGAAGAGCAGCAGTCGGTCCTGCCCGTCGAGCAGCAGGATCCGTGAGGCCCTGCGCCGCTGTGCCGCCATGACGAGCCTCCACGCTCCCTCCGTCCGCCCCGGTCGTTCCCCCGATCCTGCCACCCGGCGCGGTCGTCCGGGGCGAGGTTCGGCAGAGCGGTCCCGGCGCGGGCGGCACCGGCCGGGGTCAGGCGGCGCGGCGACGGCGGCGCACCAGGCCCGCCGCACCACCCACCGCCGAGGTCACGACGATCGTCGCCGCGCCTACAACGCTCGCCCAGAACGCGGGCTCCAGCGGCCCCGGGCCCGCCGACCGGTGTCCGTCGATCGCCTCGAACGCCGAGGTGCCGCTCAGCAGCGCCATCCGGCCGAACGGCAGCACGGTGGCCTCCACCCTGGCCTGCACCTCGGTGGCCGGGACGGTCCCGCCGTCCGTCTCCAGGTGCACCCGGGAGTCGAGCGAGCCGAGCCGGTTGTCACCGAGCAGGAAGAGCCGGCCCGGCGGCACCTCCACGTTGAAGGAGGCGCCCTGGGCACCCGTCCCGGCGAGGTAGGGCTCGTCCACCGGCTTGCCGTTCACGGTCAGCCGCCGGTCGCCCTCGCCGACCGCGACGGTGTCCCCTCCGACCGCGACGACGCGCTTGACCATGAGCTCGCCGCCCCAGGCCTGGTCGCGGAAGACGACCACGTCGCCCCGCCCGACGTCCGAGCCGTCGGACTTCCTGGCCAGGACGGTGTCCTGGGCCTGGAGGGTGGGCGCCATCGAGGCGGTGGGAATGCTGTAGGGCCGGTAGCTCACGGCGATCACCGCGAAGCCGCCGATCAGCAGGACCAGTCCGAGGCCGAGCAGTACGCCCTGGACCACGGCCGCGGGTCCGCGCCGACGGCGGGCGGCGGCCGGCGGATTGTCGGTCGCGCGTTCCACGACACTGCTCATCGATACCGTCCAACCCCTGACCGACCCGGAAACGCCCACAGCGCCGCACCGGGACCATGGGCGGAAAACCCGGCGGGCCGTGGCACGTCCGAGCAGATTACTCGTCGGTACCACGGCCCGCGCAAGACCCGGGCGCCCCCGGTCGTCGTCAGGACCGGTCGTCGCGGTCCGTCCCGTTCCACCGCCGGCGGACCAGCGGGAGCAGTGCGACGGCGCCCACGGCACCGGCCGCGGCCGGAACCGCGGGCAGGGCCGCCGCCGCCAG
>NZ_JZWY01000389.1:0-358 GCF_000966955.1 Streptomyces sp. NRRL S-495 | reverse complement strand
CCCTTCTGGTCGAAGGTGTCCGGCACCGGCAGCGTCGACCAGCGGTTGATCGGCCAGGCCACCACGAAGGCACGCCCGATCACATCGTCCACCGGGACGGTGCCGCCACCCGGCTGGTCCATGTGGAAGCGCGAGTCGAGCGAGTCCGCGCGGTGGTCGCCCATCACCCAGATCCGACCGTCCGGCACCTTCACCGGACCGAAGGGCTTGGTCCCGCAGGGGGTGTTGCCGGGGTAGACATAGGGCTCGTCGAGCGCGATCCCGTTGACCTTCACCGGGCCCTCGCCCTCGCACTCGACGGTGTCCCCGCCGACCGCGATGACGCGCTTGATGAGGTCCTTCTCGTTGTCGGAGGGCA
>NZ_JZWY01000388.1:0-24815 GCF_000966955.1 Streptomyces sp. NRRL S-495 | reverse complement strand
CGCTTGATGAGGTCCTTCTCGTTGTCGGAGGGCATCAGGCCGACGAAGCTCAGCACATTCTGGACGCCCCGGACGAAGGAGTTGCTGCTCTCGTTGGTGGGCTCGTCCGCCAGCCAGCCGCCCGGGTCGTGGAACACCACGACCTCGCCACGCTCCGGCTCAGCACCGAACCACGGGGTGAGCTTGTCCACCAGGACCCGGTCACCGACCTGGAGCGTGTTCTGCATCGACTCCGACGGAATGGAGAACGCCTGGACGAAGAACGTCTTGATCACGAGCGCCAGCACGAGGGCGATGCCGATGAGGATCGGCAGTTCCTTCCAGAACGACCGCGGCTTGCGCTCCTTCCGATCCGGCTGCTCCTCGGTACCGCCCGCCGGCTCCACGTTGTCCGGGGTGGGCTTCGAGGCGTCGTCCGTGCCGTCGCCGTGTTCGTCCGCGGACTGGGCCGCCGCGTCCTCGGCCGAGGCCGAAGGCACCGCGGCCTCCGCGGACCGGGCCGCCCGACCGCCGGAGCCCTCAGGCTCTCCGGCGCCCGAGCGGGCGCCGATCACCAAATCCCCCACAACGTCTCCTCCCTGCTGTGCGGACGCCTGCGCGTCCGCGCTCACAGTGCCGCACAGCGGGCACCACGTTCCACGATTGGCCGCGCCCGCCGGAACCGCCCCCTGCGGGGGTGTCCGACACCGGCACAGCCCTCGGGCGCGGCTCGTCGCAACGGCCGCACCCAGCACTTCTCTATCACTCCCGGACATCCGGCTCGCGGTCCCACGCGCGCGTTGCGACCGTCCACCGGCCCGGCCGGGCCTACAGCCTGGGTCGTCCCACCCGGCGGCCGACGAGCGGAAGGATGCCCAACACACCCATAACGAGCGGAGGTTCCTCAGGGATCGGGTCAACGCCCACCGCGTTCCGCGCAGTTCCGGGGTCCGTCGGACCCCGCGCCACCGAGGAGAGTGAAACCGGCACATCAAGTTGATGAACCCGGCCGACCGGCCAGGCGATCATGAACGCCCGCCCCAGCACCCCGCTCACCGGAATCGTGCCCTGGCCCGGATTGCCCATGTGGAAACGGGAGTCGGCAGAGACGTCCCGGTGGTCGCCCATCACCCAGAGCCGCCCCTGCGGCACCTTCACCTTGAACGGCTGCCGCGACGGCGGGTTGCCCGACGCGAGGTAGGGCTCGTCCAGCGGCTTGCCGTTGAGGAGGATCCTGCCCTGCTCGTCGCAGCACTCGACGGTGTCGCCGCCGACCCCGATCACCCGCTTGATGAGGTCCTGCTCGCTGTCGGAGGGCAGCAGGCCGACGAAGGTCAGCACCTGCTTGGCCCCGCGCAGGAGCACACCGTCCGTCGACGCCCCGTGCTGGTTCTCCAGCCAGCCGCCCGGGTCCTTGAACACCACGACCTCGCCGCGCTCCGGCTCGGCGCCGAACCAGGGAGTGAACTTGTCGACCAGAACCCGGTCCCCGATCAGGATCGTCTGCTCCATCGATCCCGAGGGGATGACGAAGACCTGCACCAGAAAGGTCTTCATCACCAGCGCGACGATCAGCGCGACCACGATGATCAGCGGAATCTCCCGCAGATGGGAGCGCCTGCGGCGACGGGCCGCCCTGCGGGCGGTGCGGCGGCGCTCGGCACGGCCGCGCACCACCGGGGCATCGGCCGCCCCGGCAGGATCCACCGATCCGGTGGCCTCCCCGGGCCCGGCCTCCGTCCCGGGGCCAGCTTCCGACCTGGGTGCGCTCGCCACCCCGGACCTGCTGGCCGTCCCGGAGCCGGTACCGGCCGAGGACTCGGAGCCGGCGGCCGGGCGGTCGGCGAGCCGCCCCCTACCCCTGCTCCCCATGGCCGCCCGTCCCTTCTGCAGCGGCGTAGGCGTCCGGCCGGTCCAGGTCGGCCCAGTGTCCGACCGGGTAGACCACCCAGGCGGCCCGCCCGATCACCTTGGACTCCAGGACGAAGCCGCCCCCCGGTTCGCCGAGGTGGTCGCGGGAGTCGCGGGAGGCACCGCGGTGGTCGCCCATCACCCAGAGCTTGCCGGGCGGCACCACCACGTCGAAAGCCACATTCGACGGCTCGTCCCCCGGGAAGAGGTGGCCGGACTCGTCGACCGGCACACCGTTGACGGTGATCGGGTGACCAGGTCCGGCGCTGGTGACGCGGTCGCCGCCGATGCCGACGACCCGCTTCACGTAGACGGAGTCACCGGCCGGGAGCAGTCCGATCTCCCGGCCGAAGGAGCGCAGCGAGGTCCCGAGGCCGGCGGGTTCGAAGGGCTTGCGCAGAAAGGAGCCGGTGCCGTCGAAGACAACCACGTCGCCGCGACGCGGGTGGCCGCCGAAGGCGTAGGAGAGCTTGTTCACGATCAGGCGGTCACCCGGGCGCAGGGTGTTCTCCATCGATCCGGAGGGCACCGAGAACGGGCGCGCCACGAAAGCGTTCACCAGCAGCAGTACGAACAGGCAGACACCGGTGAGCAGCAACAGCTCGCGCGAGCGCGAGCGCCCGCCCTCCCCCGGGACGTCGTCCGAGGCGGCCGCATCCTCCACGCCGTCCACGCCGTCCACGCCGCCCGAAGTGCCCGACGGACCCGCGGCGCCCGAGCCGTCCTGCGTCCCCCGGTCGACCGCCCCTCCCGCCTCGGGCGCTGCCCCGGCGGCGGGCGCGGAAACGACCGCGGACCGCGTCGGCGAGTCCGCACCGGTGGGTGCGGGACAGCCGTCGCGGTCCGCGGGTGGTTCGTGCGTGCTCATCGGGGGCTGAGCCTACCGTGCGGCAGCCCGGCCCCCCCCAGAGCGATCCCGATCCCCCGACAGTGCCGGGGGCGGTGGATCAGCGGTCGCGCTTCTCCTTGATCTTCGCGGCCTTGCCGCGGAGGTCACGCAGGTAGTACAGCTTGGCGCGGCGAACCGCACCGCGGGTCACGACCTCGATCTTCTCGACGATCGGGGTGTGCACCGGGAAGGTGCGCTCGACACCGACGTTGAAGCTGACCTTGCGAACGGTGAAGGTCTCACCGATGCCGGCGCCGTGACGGCGGATGACGACGCCCTGGAAGACCTGGACACGGGAGCGGTTGCCCTCGATGACCCGGACGTGAACCTTCAGGGTGTCACCGGCGCGGAAGGCCGGAATGTCGCTACGCAGCGAGGCCGCGTCGACAGCAGCGAGCTTGTTGCTCATGTTGCTCTCCATCGCAGGCGCCACGGGCCGCCCACGGAAGTCGTCACAAATGGGGTTCGCTGCGGGCCGCACCGGTTACCGACGAGCCCCCCGTGGCGGGGGCGACGGACCACGTGACCCCTACGGGAGGAGTCCAGCGACAGACAGCAGCGGCCTATTCTTCCACACCATCGGCCACGGGCCGAAATCGGCCGAGGTGCTCGTCCCAGGCCAGGCCGAGCAGGCTGAGCGCCTCGCGGTCCTTCTTGTCGAAGTCCGCGTGCCGCCAGCGCGCCACCAGGTCCGCCCGGTTCGCCAGCGTGCGGGCGAAGGCCTGCTCGCGGCGCCAGCGGGCGATCCGGCCGTGGTTTCCGCTCAGCAGGATGTCCGGCACGGTGCGACCGCGCCACTCGGCGGGCTTGGTGTAGACGGGGCCCTCCAGCAGGTCGGCCATCGCGCCGGGCGCGAAGGAGTCGTCCCGGTGGGACTCGGCGTTGCCGAGCACGCCGGGCAGCAACCGGGCGATCGCCTCGACCATGACCAGCACCGCGACCTCGCCGCCGGCCAGCACATAGTCGCCGATCGATGCCTCGACCACCGGCATCCGGGTGGCCGCCTCCTCGATGACCCGCCGGTCGATGCCCTCGTACCGGGCCGGGGTGAACGCCAGCCAGGGCCGGCCGGCCAGTTCCTGCGCGAGTTCCTGGGTGAACGGGCGGCCGCTGGGGGTGGGCACCACCAGGGTCGGCACCTCGCCCTCCGGCCCCTGGCCGAGCACCGCGTCCAGGGCTTCGCCCCACGGCTCGGGCTTCATCACCATGCCGGGGCCGCCGCCGTACGGGCTGTCGTCGACGGTCCGGTGCACGTCATGGGTCCAGCCCCGCAGGTCGTGGACGTGTACGTCGAGCTGGCCGCGGGCGCGGGCCTTGCCGACCAGCGAGATGTTCAGCGGCTCCAGGTACTCGGGGAAGATCGATACGACGTCGATCCGCATCCCGTCCCGCACGGACGCCCTCACGGACGACTCCCCGGACTCCCCCGCGCCCGCCGTCACGGCCGCCGCGCCTTCCTCGGTGCTCACCGCGACTCCTCCGCGTCACCGGCATCGGCGTCGTCACCGGCCGCATCACCAGCGGCGACCTCGGCCTGCCCCAGGTCGATCAGCCCGACCGGCGGGTCGATCACCGCGCGCTGGTTCTCCAGGTCGATAGTCGGCACGATCCGGCTGACGAAGGGCACCAGTGCCTCCGTACCGTCCGCCTTCCGCACCGTGAGCAGGTCCTGGTACGGCAGGTGGACCACCTCGGTGAGCTCACCGACCAGGGTGCCGTCGAGCAGGACCACGTCCAGACCGATCAGCTGGTGGTCGTAGTACTCCTCCGGGTCGTCCGGACGCTCCTCCGGGTCCACCTCGGCGATCAGGAGCGTGCCCCGCAGCTCCTCGGCGGCGTTGCGGTCCTTGACGCCGGCGAACCGCAGCAGCAGCCGCCCGCTGTGGACCTTGCCGGACTCGACGGTCAGCGGACCTTTCGAGGCGGGGTCGGTGAACAGGACGGCACCGGGCCCGAGCCGGAGCTCGGGCTCGTCGGTGCGGACCTCGACGCTGACGTCCCCCTTGATGCCGTGGGCGCGGCCGATCTTGCCGACGACGAGCTGCACGGTGATCGTTCTCCTGGATGAGTGCTACGGAGTAGCGGAGTTACGGAATTGCCGCGGGAACGGCGAAAGCCGGCCGGGACGACATGCGTCCCGGCCGGCCTCGAAACCCTGACGGCTGAACGAGCAGCCGGATCAGCGAATGTTGTCCACGTCGACCAGGTCGACCCGGACGTTGCGACCGCCGAGGGCGCCGACGACCGTGCGCAGAGCACGAGCCGTACGACCGCCCCGGCCGATCACCTTGCCGAGGTCATCGGGGTGCACCCGCACCTCGATGGTGTTGCCCCGACGCAGGTTGCGCGAGCGCACCTGCACCTCGTCGGGGTGCTCGACAATGCCCTTCACCAAGTGGTCGAGGGCATCCTCGATCACGCTCAGGCCTCGGCGTCGGCGTCGGCCTCAGCCTTGTCCGACTTCTTGGCCTTCGGGGTGATGGCGACACCGGTGGTGGCGTCCTCGAAGCCGGCGACGGCCTTCGCGAACAGGTGCGAGAAGTCCTCGACCTTCGGCTCGGCAACCAGCAGCGGCGCCGGGGCCGGCAGGCCCTTGAACTTCTGCCAGTCGCCGGTCAGCTTCAGGATCGCGAGCACGGGCTCGGTCGGCTGGGCGCCGACGGACAGCCAGTACTGGGCGCGGTCGCTGTCGACCTCGATCTTCGAGGGGTTGTAGGTCGGCTGGTAGAGGCCGATCTCCTCGATCGCACGGCCGTCACGCTTGGTGCGGGCGTCGGCGACGATGATGCGGTAGTGCGGGGAGCGAATCTTGCCGAGACGCTTCAGCTTGATCTTGACTGCCACGGGAGTGGATTCTCCTGGTGTTGACGTGGGTGAGCGGCCCTGCCCTCGCGTGGGGTTGCGTGGTGGGCCGTTCAAGGGACACGCCAGCCGTAGGAGAGAGGGGTCCTGCCCGGCTGCCGGGTACTCAGCTGTCCATTCTGCCACAAGGGCGCCCTACCCCCGAAAACAGGTCGACCGGGAGCCCCCGCTCCCGGTCAGCCCAACACGTGCGCCTTCGCGGCACACCTCCCTGGCGGATCACGGTGGACCGCCTCCGGACCACCGGCCGACTTTCGGCCGATCGCCCGCGGACATCCGCAGACCCCCTGCGGATCCCCTACGGCCACCGTTCGTCGCTGCGGCCGGACCACTGCCCGCACAGTCGCCGGCCGGCTCTCTTGTTCCCCGGACCCTGGGTCTCCCCGAGGGGTCTCCCGAGCCCGGAACTTCCCGGAACCTCTCAGAACTACGCGAACCACGCGACCCGGATCACACGACCCGAGCTGCGCAACCCGCACTGCACCACTCGCGTGACGCGACCCGCGTTACGCGATCTTGAACGGCTGCTGGCACGCGCCGCAGACGATGGACGCCTGGGCGAGCACCGAGGGAACGACCCGGACGTTGCGCCCGCAGCCGCAGACCGCCTTCACCCGGACGCCGCCCCCGGAGGAGCCGTGCCGGGCCGCCGGGCCGCGGAAGGCGCGTGAGGCGCCCTCGCCGGCCACCGCCTCCTGGTGCGCGCCGAGGGCGCGGTCCAGGCGCTCGATGGTCTCGGCGTACCGCTCGCGGGTCTCCTTGAGCATGGTCACCTGGGAGAAGCCGCTACTGGCGTGCGGTTCGACCGGGTGCGCCAGGCCCAGCTCGGAGGCCAGGAGCAGGAAGCGCCGGTTGTGGTAGCGGCCGGCGCGCGAGGTGTCCCGGATGTCCCGGGCCGCGGCCAGACCGTGGGCAGCCTCGTGGAGCAGCCGCTCGAAACCGAGCCGGGTGCCACAGGCCGAGGAGGACTCTCCGATCAGCGCCTCGGGCGAGGCGAGGTCGGGGAGGTCCTGATGGTAGGCCTGGATGTCACTCCAGGCGGCGGCCAGTTCGGCCGCGAGAACGAGGGGCTGTGTCGTGCTCACGCTAGACCAACGATGGAGTAGGAGCTGATGTTCCGCGTGTTCCCGTTCCCCGGGATTTCCCAGGAAACTCTCAGGAATGTGCGACCTCGCGCGAAATGCGCGTTCCGGATCTGACGCAAGACCAACCCCCTACAGGTTCGGGCCCCGTCGAGCTCGACGGGCGCCTCGTCAATTCCGCCCGGAGACGGGCTGTCGCCCCCAGGACGTACGGCCCGTGGTCCTGTCGAGTTGACAGGGCCACGGGCCGTACACCGTACCGCTATTCCGTTAATACCGGCAGTTGACCGACCAGTAGGGATGTCGACAGGTGAGACACCCGTGGAACAACACCGCTCATCGGACGTTCGAATTTCCTGTCGGCCAGGTCGAGAACCGTCAGAACGCGTCGCCGGGCATCGTTTTACGGCAACATCCTTCGCGCACGGGAAGCCACCACGGAAGCCACCATGGAGGCTGCCACGGAAGCCCGCGGACGCTGCCGCGGAAGCCACCGAACGGTCAGTAGGCGCGCGCGACGATCGCGATGTTGCCGTCCTGGTCGTCCGTCTGCGGCACCGAGCCGTCGGCGGCCACGATGCAGCGCACCGAAACACCCTGCTCGGCCAGCTTGGCCTCGCCCTCCGGACCGAGCTCGGCCCAGGAGATCCGGCCCCAGCCGGTGGCGGCGGCCTCGACGGCCTCGTCGAGGTTGGTCACGTCCACCGTGCGGGACTCGCGGCGCTCGCGCGACTGACGCAGCAGCAGGGCCTGGTCCTCGTCCAGGATGCCCGGGAGGATCGCCACCAGCGAGTCGATCGAGACCGGCTCCTTGCCGCCCGGGATCCGGCGGGCCAGCATGGCCGTGCCGTTCTCCAGGTCGCGCGGGCCGACCTCGATCCGCAGCGGAACGCCCTTCAGCTCCCAGTCGACCGCGCGGCGGCCGAACGGGGTGTCGGTGCGGTCGTCGACGACCACGCGGATGCCGGCGGCCTCCAGCGCGGCACCGATCTCACGGACCTTGGCGATCACCGCGTCGTCGCCCTTGATGGCGAGCACGACGGCCTGGACGGCGGCGAGCCGCGGCGGGACGCGCAGACCGTTGTCGTCGCCGTGGGACATGATCAGGCCGCCGACCATGCGGGTCGAGACACCCCAGGAGGTCTGCCAGACGTACTCGCGCTCGGCACCCTGCAGCTGGTAGGTGGTGTTGAACGCCTTGGCGAAGTTCTGGCCCAGCTCGTGGCTGGTGCCCATCTGCAGCGCCTTGCCGTCGCCCATCATGCCCTCGAGGGTGAGGGTGTTGATGGCGCCCGCGAAGCGCTCCTTGGCGGTCTTGCGGCCGAGCACGACGTCGATGCCGAGCACGTTGGTCATGAAGTCGCCGTAGACCTGGGTGTGGATCATCGAGGCGTAGTCACGCGCGTCCTCGTAGGTGGCGTGGGCCGTGTGGCCCTCCTGCCAGAGGAACTCGGTGGTGCGCAGGAAGACCCGCGGACGCAGCTCCCAACGGACCACGTTGGCCCACTGGTTGATCAGCAGGGGCAGGTCGCGGTGGCTCTGCACCCACTTCGAGAAGTACTCGTTGATGATGGTCTCGGAGGTCGGCCGGACGACGACCGGCTCGTCCAGTTGCTTGCCACCGCCGTGCGTGACCACCGCGAGCTCGGGGGCGAAGCCCTCGACGTGCTCTGCTTCCTTGGTCAGGTAGGACTGCGGGATGAACATCGGGAAGTAGGCGTTCTGGGCACCGGCCTTCTTGATCCTGGCGTCCATCTCCTGCTGCATCCGCTCCCACAGGCCGTAGCCGTACGGTCGGATGACCATGGTGCCGCGCACCGGACCGTTGTCGGCCAGCTCGGCCTTGTTGATGAGGTCCTGGTACCAGCGCGGGAAGTCTTCCGCCTGGGGGGTGAGAACGGGTGCCTTAGCCATGGGCGAATCGTACGGGGAGCGGGCCCCCGACTTCGAATCCGTTACGGGCCGCCGTCCGGGACCCGCCCTCGGTGCCCCGCACCGGGGCGCACGCCCCCGACACGCGCGCACCACCCCGCACCCCTCTGGACGCCGCGCCCGAGCCGCTGTTCGCTGGAGTGGGGCGGGACGTCGAGGGGGGTTCGGAGCAGCACGTCTGAGGACCGGATGGGAGGCCGCGATGGCTTCAGCTGGGGTGATCGGTACGACCGCAGGACCCGTCGGCGCCGGGCAGGACAACGCCCGGGCCCGGGACTGGGCGGAGATCCAGGAACGGATGCTGGTGCCGCTCTACGAGGCCGTCCACGACCGGCTGGAGGTGGGTCCGGCGACCAGCGTGCTGGGCCTGGGCTGCCGCTCCGGTCTCGCCCTGCTGCTGGCCGCCGGACGGGGCGCCCAGGTGGCCGGTCTGGAGCGGGACGGCGAGCTGCGCGCGCTGGCCGGCGGACGCGGTCTGCGGGTCGGCGCGGGCCACCGGCCGACCGGGGATGTCGCCCGCTCGGCCTATTCGCTGGTCACCGTTTTCGAGCAACCGCCACCGGCGGGCGAACCGCGCCGGACGGTCGCGGCGGCGGCCCGGCTGGCACTGCCCGGCGGACACGTGGTGCTGGCCGCCTGGGGGCCCAGGGAGCGCTGCGAGAGCGCGGCCGTCCTGGACGTCGCCCGGCGGATGGCCCGGCGCAGCGGCGCACGCGACCCGTTCGAGCTGAGCCCGCCCGGGGCGCTGGAGGACCTGCTCGCCGGAACCGGCCTGCGCCCGGCCGGCGGCGGGCGGGTCGGCTGCCCGTTCGCCTACCCGGACCTGGACAGCGCCGTGCGCGGGCTGCTCTCCACCGGGCTGTACGACGCGGCGGCGGAGTTCTCCGAGGCGCCGCTGGTCGCGAAGGAGCTGGAGGAGGCGCTGCAGCCGTACCTGCGGCCGGACGGGACGGTGCGGATGGCGAATGTCTTCCGCTACCTGATCGCCGAACGCCCCCGCTGACGGCGGCCCCGCGGAGCCCCCGCAGCCCCCGCCGACCGAAGCGCGGCAACGACGGAGGGGCGCGCGTCACCCTGACGCACGCCCCTCCATCCGGAAGCGGGGACGGGGACGCGGGCCCGCTCGGCCCGGCTCCGCTCAGGCCTGGTCGAGCGTCTTCCGGGGCACCCCCGCCGCCCGGTAGGCCGCCTCCTCGTCCAGCGTCTCGGCCTCCAGCAGCGCCGCCGCCAACGCGTCCAGCCTGGCCCGCTGCTCGGTCAGCAGCCGCACCGCTTCGTCGTAGCACTCCGCGACGATCCGCCGGGCCTCCTCGTCCACCGCGTCCAGCGTGGTCGGCGCGGCGGAAAGCCCGTACGCCCCCTGCGGGTCGGACGGCACGGCGGTGAGCCGGCCGACCCGCTCGCTCATGCCCCACCGGCCGGCCATGCCGCGGGCGATGTTGGTGACCTGCTCCAGGTCGCTCTCCGCCCCGGTGGTGATGACCCCGTAGACCACCTGCTCGGCCGCCATCCCGCCGAGCGCGCCGATGATCCGGCCGCGCAGGTAGGGCTCGGTGTAGGAGTACCGGTCGGTCTCCGGGGTGGACAGGGTGACCCCGAGGGCGCGGCCGCGCGGCACGATGGTGATCCTGCGCACCGGGTCCGCACCCGGCTGGAGCATGCCGAGCAGAGCGTGGCCACTCTCGTGGTACGCCGTCCGCTCGCGTTCGGCCTGCGGCATCACCAGCGGACGGACGGCTCCCAGCTGGACCTTCTCCAGCGCGTCCGAGAGGTCGCGCTCGTTGACCGCGTCCTGGCGGCGCTTGACCGCCAGCAGCGCGGCCTCGTTGACCAGGTTGGCCAGTTCGGCGCCGGTCATGCCGGGGGTCACCTTGGCCAGCTGGTTGAGGTCGGCGTCCCCGGTCAGCGGGACGTGCCGGGAGTGGATCCGCAGGATGGCCGCGCGACCGTCTCGGTCCGGCGGGCTGACGGTGATCCGCCGGTCGAAGCGGCCGGGGCGCAGCAGGGCCGGGTCGAGCACGTCCGCCCGGTTGGTGGCGGCGATGACGATGACGCCTTCGGAGCCGCTGAAGCCGTCCATCTCGGTGAGGATCTGGTTGAGCGTCTGCTCGCGCTCGTCGTGGCCGCCCATCCCGCCGCCGCTGCCGCGCTGCCGGCCGATGGTGTCGATCTCGTCGATGAAGATGATCGCCGGGGCGACCTTGCGGGCCTCGGCGAAGAGTTCGCGCACCCGGCTGGCGCCGACGCCGACGATCATCTCGATGAACTCGGAGGCGGAGGCCGAGAAGAACGGCACGTCCGCCTCACCCGCGACGGCCCGGGCCAGCAGCGTCTTGCCGGTGCCGGGCGGGCCGCTGAGCAGGACTCCGCGCGGCATCTTGGCGCCGAGCCGGCGGTAGTGCTGCGGGTTCTTCAGGAAGTCGACCACCTCGCTGAGTTCGGCCTCGACCTCGTCGATGCCGGCCACGTCGGCGAAGGTGGTGCGGCGGCCGGCCTCGGCGGTGACCGGCTTGGGCGGGGCCTTGCGGCCGAGCGCACCGCCACCGATGCCGCCGGCCATCCGGCGGGCGAGCAGCACCCAGACCAGGATCAGCAGCAGCATCGGGGCCAGTGAGATCAGCAGGTTGGCGAGGAAGCTGCGCTGCTGGACGACCGGCTCCGCGGTGACCTCGACGCCCTGCTGCTGGAGGGTGGTCCAGAGGTTGTCCCCGGCGAAGACCGGCCGCTGGGTGTCGAACTCGGTGTACGTGCCCTTGCCGCCGTCCGGCTTCGGCTCGGCGTTCTTGAGGGTGCCCTCGATCGAGTCGCCCTTGGAGTAGATCTTGGTGATGTTGCCCTTGTTCAGCTGGTTGTTGAACTCGGTGTAGGAGATCGTGGTGGCGCCGCCGGGGCCGAAGAAGGACAGCAGCAGATCGCTGATCAGGAACACCACGAGCGCGGTCAGGACGAGGCCCATCCAGCCGCCGGGCATCCTGCGGCGCGGGGGCGGCGGGGGTGGGGCCCCTTCTGAACGCCACGGCTGGTCGGGGGTCTGGCGCGGCGGAACGGGATCAGTCACCCATCGGACAATACGGACATCTGCTCAACGCCTCCAACCGCAACGCCGCTCCCCGCCCGCTCCCGGCCCGCTCCCCCTCGGACCCGCCCGCGCCGCCCCGCGCCGCACCAAGCCCCCAGCCCCGCCCGGCCCACCACCCCCGACCGGCCTGCCATCACCCCCGGCCGACCCGCCGTCAGCCCCGCTCGTCCGCCGCGGCCGACCCGGGCCACTCCTCCGAGGTCAGCGCGAACCGCTCGTGGTCCCGCCAGGCCCCCTGGAGGAACAGCATCCGCGGCGTGAACCCCTCGTGCCGGAAGCCCAGCCGTCGTGCCGGAAGCCCAGCCGCTTGGCGAGCGCGATCGACCGCCCGTTGTCCGGCTGGACGTTGATCTCCAGCCGGTGCAGCCCCAGCCCGCCCTCCGGGTGCCCGGCGAAGCAGGTGTCCAGCACCAGCCGCAGCCCCTCGGTCATCCGCCCGGTGCCGGCGAACGGCAGGAACGAGTCGTAGCCCAGCGAGCCGTTGCAGAAGCGGCCCATCACGATGTTGGCCACATTGACCTTGCCGACCAGTCCGCCGGTCTCCAGGTCGACGATCAGGAAGGTCCGCAGGCCCGGCCCCTGGCGCTCCAGCAGGTCCGGCAGCGCGTCCGGCTCGACCGGGTTCCACCGGCCGATGTGCTCGGCGGACCGCCGGACCGCCTCGGCGTACGCCACCTCGTCCCCGGCCCGCGGGGCCCTGATCGTTACTCGCATCGGACCATCATCTCGGATGACCATCGGGCATGCGAACGGCCCACCGCCCGGGATACCGGGGCGGCGGGCCGTTCGTCCCGGGACCCGCAGCAGCGGGGACCGGGCAGGACCGGGGCAGGACTACAGCAGGTCCTTGAACTCCTTGGGCAGCTCGAAGTCGGCCGGGCCCTTGCCCGCGCCGAGGCCGAAGGCGCCGCCCTGGGCCGGGGCCTGGTCGGCACCGGGGCCGAGTGCGCGGCGCTCGGCGGCCGCGGCCTCCTCCTGCGCCCGCTTCAGCGGGTTGCCGCTCTTGCGCTTGCCCTTGGCGGCCGGAGCCTTCTTGGTGCTCTTCTTGCCGCCGCCACCCATGCCCGGGATGCCCGGCATGCCGGGGACGCCCTTGCCGGAGGCCATCGCCGACATCATCTTGCGGGCCTCGAAGAACCGCTCGACCAGGTTCTTCACCTCGCCGACCTGGACGCCCGAACCCTTGGCGATGCGGGCCCGGCGCGAGCCGTTGATCAGCTCCGGCTCGGCCCGCTCGGTCGGGGTCATCGACTTGATGATGGCGCCGACGCGGTTGACGTCCTTGTCGTCGATGTTGTTGATCTGGTCGCGGATCTGGCCCATCCCGGGCAGCATGCCCAGCAGCTTGGAGATCGAGCCCATCTTCTGGACCTGCTCCAGCTGCGACAGGAAGTCGTCCAGCGTGAAGGCCTTCGGGCCGCCGCGCAGCTTGGCGGCGATCTTCTCGGCCTCGGCCTGCGAGAAGGTCTGCTCGGCCTTCTCGATCAGCGAGAGGACGTCACCCATGCCCAGGATGCGCGAGGCCATCCGGTCCGGGTGGAACGCGTCGAAGTCGTCGACCTTCTCGCCGTTGGAGGCGAACATGATCTGGCGGCCGGTGACGTGCGCGACCGAGAGCGCGGCACCGCCGCGGGCGTCGCCGTCGAGCTTGGAGAGCACCACGCCGGTGAAGTCGACGCCGTCGAGGAAGGCCTGCGCGGTGGTGACCGCGTCCTGGCCGATCATGGCGTCGACGACGAACAGGACCTCGTCCGGGTTCACCGCGGCCCGGATGTCGGCGGCCTGCTGCATCAGCTCGGCGTCGATGCCGAGGCGGCCGGCGGTGTCGACGATGACGACGTCGTACTGCTTCTGCTTGGCGTACTCGATCGAGTCCCGGGCCACCTGGACCGGGTCGCCGACGCCGTTGCCCGGCTGCGGCCCGTAGAACGCGACGCCCGCGCGGTCGGCGACGACCTGCAGCTGGTTGACGGCGTTGGGGCGCTGGAGGTCGCAGGCGACCAGCAGCGGGGTGTGCTTCTGCTGCTTCAGCCAGTGGCCGAGCTTGCCCGCGAGGGTGGTCTTACCGGCACCCTGGAGGCCCGCGAGCATGATCACCGTCGGGCCGCTCTTGGCGAACCGCACCCGGCGGGTCTCGCCGCCGAGAATGGCGACGAGCTCCTCGTTGACGATCTTGATGATCTGCTGGGCCGGGTTCAGCGCACCGGAGACCTCGGAGCCGAGCGCGCGCTCCTTCACCCGCTTGATGAAGGCCCGGACGACCGGCAGCGCGACATCCGCCTCCAGCAGCGCGATGCGGATCTCGCGGGTGGTGGCGTCGATGTCCGCCTCGCTCAGGCGGCCCTTGCCCCGGAGGTTCTTGAACGTCGCTGCGAGGCGATCGGAAAGGGTGTCGAACACGTCGTCGCGGGTCCTCTACGGCATCGGTCTGAGTACGGTCGTCGCCCCCAAGGGTATCCGGCCGGTCCACGGACGGTCTCCACCCGGGTTCGGAGGAACTCCGGCAGCCCCGGAGGAGCCGCTCAGCCCAGGGCCGCGCGCACCGCCGCCGCCACCTCCGCGGCCCGCCCGGCGGACAGCGGACGGCCCGCCGGGTCGGTCAGGTAGAAGGCGTCGACGACGTCCGCGCCCAGGGTGGAGACGTGCGCCGTCCGCACCCGCACCCCAGCGCCGTCCAGGGCCCGGCCGATCCGGTGCAGCAGCCCGGGGGCGTCGTGGGCGCGCACCTCCAGCACCGTGGCGGTCGCCGAGGCGACCGGGGGCGCCACCGCGACCACCGGCGGCGGGGTCGGGATCCCCCGCCGGCGCGGGGCCGCCGCGTCCCGCTCGGCCAGCCGGCGCGCGACGTCCAGCGAGCCGTCCAGAGCCCGGCGCAGGTCGGCCCGCAGCCGCGCCGCCTCCGGCAGCTCCCCGAACTCCGCCGCCACCGTCCAGGACAGCAGCAGCACCGGCCCCGCGCCGATCGGGTCCAGCTCCCGCAGCCCCGCCGAGCGGACCGCCAGCCGGTGCAGGGCCAGCACCCCGGCGACGGTGCCGAGCAGCCCCGGCCGGTCCGGGACGGCCAGCAGCAGCCGCACACCCATCGGCTCGGTACCGGCCGGGTCCGCCTCGGCCTGGGCCAGCAGGGAGAGCGCCGGTTCGCCGGTCCTGGCCGCCTCCACCGCGAGCCGCTCCTGCTCGGCGGTCGGCGCGGCGGCCGGCTCCGGGTCCGAGGCGGCATCCCCGGCCAGCCGGGCGGCGGCCCGCGCGGCCAGGCCGTCCACCAGCGAGGCCCGCCAGCCGCTCCACGCGGCCGGGCCGGTGGCCAGCGCGTCCGCCTCGGTCAGCGCCCGCAGCAGCTCCAGCCGGGGCAGCGTGGTGACCACCTTGGTGACGGCCTCGACGGTGGCCGGATCGTCCGGATCACGCCGGGTCGCGGTGTCCACCAGGGTCAGGTGGTGGCGGACCAGCACGGCCAGGGTCTCCACCGACTCCGGGTCGAAGCCCATCCGGGCGGCCACATCGCGGACGATCACCTCACCCGCCTCGCTGTGGTCACCGGGCCAGCCCTTGCCGAGGTCGTGCAGCAGCGCGGCGACCAGCAGCAGGTCCGGCCGGGCCACCCGGCGGGTCATCGCGGCGGCCCGCACCGCGGTCTCCACCAGGTGCCGGTCCACCGTCCAGCGGTGCACCGCGTTGCGCTGCGGCCGGCAGCGGACCCGCTCCCAGTCGGGCAGCAGCCGGGTGATCAGCCCCTCCGCCTCCAGCGCCTCCCAGACCGGCAGACAGGCCTCGCCGGCGCCGAGCAGGGTGACCAACTGCTCGCGCGCCTCGTCCGGCCAGGGCACCGGCAGCGGACGGCACTCGGCGGCCAGCCGGCGCACCGTCGCGTGGGAGACGGTGAGCCCGTTCTGGGCGGCCGCCGCGGCGGCGCGCAGCGGCAGCACCGGGTCCGCGGCCGGGCGCGCGCCCTGGGCGAGCACCGCCTCGCCGTCCTGCTCGACGACGCCCTCGGCGAGCGGCCGGCGCTCCACCGCGCCCCGGGCCACCGCGCCCGCGCCGCGCCTGGCGGCACCGGACGCGCCGCCGAACGGACCGGTGAACGGGAACCCGCGCCGGTGCGGACGCCGGCCCCGGCCCGAGCGGGCGACCAGCACCCGGTCCACCGCCCGCCAGGTGACGTCCGCGGCGTAGGCGACGGTCCTGGCCGCCTCGTAGACCTGCCGAAGCAGGGTGTCCGCGTCCAGCACGCCGAGCCGCTCGGCGACCTGGTCCTGGTCCTGGAGGGCGAGCCGTTCGGTGGCCCGGCCGGTGACCAGGTGGAGCGCGTCGCGGACGTCGGCCAGCCGGAGCGCGGCCGCGTCCAGGCCCTCCCGGGGCGCGTCGGCCAGCCAGCTGGCGGCGATCGCGTCCAGCGCGACCACGTCCCGCAGGCCGCCCTTGGCCTCCTTGAGGTCGGGCTCCAGCAGGAAGGACAGCTCCCCGTGCCGCTCGGCCCGCTCCCGGCCCAGCTCGCGCAGCTCCGGCAGCCGCCGCGCCGCGCCCGCCCGCCAGTCGGCGAGCACGGTGGAGCGCAGCGCGGCGGTGAGCGCCGGGTCGCCCGCCACGTGCCGGGCGTCCAGCAGGCCGAGCTGCGCCTTGAGGTCGGCGGCCGCCACCGCCCGGGCCTCGGCCGGGGTGCGGACGGCGTGGTCCAGGGCGGCGCCGGAGTCCCAGACCGGGTACCAGAGCCGCTCGGGCAGGGCCGGGTCCAACCGGCCCTCGTGCAGCAGCAGCACATCGAGGTCGCTGCGCGGGGAGAGCTCGCCGCGGCCGTAGCCGCCGACCGCGACCACGGCGGTCCCGGCGGGGGCGCCGGCCGAGGCGAACAGGGCGGCCAGCCAGTGGTCGGTGCGTGCGGACAGTTCGGCGCGGCGGGCCCGGCCGCCGGGCCCGGGGGCGATGAGCAGCCGGGCCCGGGCCGCGGCGGGGTCGGCCGGACCGGCCGGGCCCGGGTGGGTGTCGTCGGTGTGGGAAGCCATGTGAAGTCCCCGTCCGTGGTCGTGCGGGTCGGTCGAACGGGCGCCGGAACGCCGTCGGCGGACCTGCGACCGTGGGGGGGTCGCAGGCCCGCGGGGAGGGGCTGCTGGTCAGGGCGCCGGAAGGGGGCCCTACAGGGCGTCGGGGGCTGGTCCGGGCGCCGGAAGGCGGCCCTACAGGGCGTCGGGGCCGCGTTCGCCGGTACGGACCCGGACGGCGGTGTCGACCGGGATGGTCCACACCTTGCCGTCGCCGATCTTCCCGGTCCTGGCCGCCTCGACCAGGACGTCGATCAGCTGCTCGGCGTCCTCGTCCTCGGCCAGAACCTCGACTCTGACCTTGGGCACCAGGTCCACGGTGTACTCCGCGCCCCGGTAGACCTCGGTGTGGCCGCGCTGGCGGCCGTAGCCGCTCGCCTCGGAGACGGTCAGGCCGTGCACGCCGAAGGACTGCAGGGCGGCCTTCACCTCGTCCAGGCGGTGGGGCTTGATGACGGCGGTGATGAGCTTCATCGGGCGTCCACCTCGGTCTTCTCGGTGCTCTTCGCCACGGCGGTGACGGCAGTGGCGGCGGGTGCGGCGGTCGCGGGCGTCGGCGCCGGGGCGGCCGAGGACCGGCCAAGGCCCGAGCCGAGGGCGCTGAAGTCGTACGCGGACTCGGCGTGCTCGGCCTGGTCGATACCGGCCACCTCGACCTCCTCGGAGACCCGGAACCCGATCGTCCTGTCGATCGCCTTGGCCAGCAGCCAGGAGAGCACGAAGGAGTAGACGGCGACGACCGCCACGCCCATCGCCTGCTTGCCCAACTGCTCGAACCCGCCGCCGTAGAAGAGCCCCTTGGCGGTCTGGCCGACCGTCCCGGTGGCGAACAGGCCGACCAGCAGCGAGCCGATCGCCCCGCCGACCGCGTGCACGCCGACCACGTCGAGCGAGTCGTCGAAGCCGAAGCGGTACTTGAGGCTGATCGCGGCCGCGCAGGCGGCCCCGGCGACCAGGCCGATCGCCACCGCGCCGAGCGGGGAGACCGAGCCGCAGGCCGGGGTGATGGCCACCAGGCCGGCCACCGCGCCGGAGGCGGCGCCCAGGGTGGTGAAGGCGCCGTGCCGCAGCTTCTCGTAGATCAGCCAGCCGATCAGCGCGGCACCGGTGGCGACCTGGGTGTTGATCAGGGCCATCGCCGCGACGCCGTTGGCGGCCAGCGCCGAGCCGGCGTTGAAGCCGAACCAGCCGAACCACAGCAGCCCGGAGCCGAGCATCACCAGCGGCAGCGAGTGCGGGCGCATCGGGTCCTTGCGGAAGCCGATCCGTCGGCCGAGCACCAGGCACAGCGCCAGGCCCGCGACACCGGCGTTGATGTGGACGGCCGTCCCGCCGGCGAAGTCGATCACGCCGTTGCGGTCGCCGAGCCAGCCGCCGTTGCCGCCGTCGAAGAAGAACACCCAGTGCGCGACCGGGAAGTAGACCACGGTGACCCAGAGCGCCACGAACAGGCCCCAGGCGGTGAACTTGGCGCGGTCCGCGATCGCCCCGCTGATCAGGGCCGGGGTGATGATGGCGAACATCAGCTGGAAGGCGGAGAAGGCCGTCACCGGGATCGTCCCGGCGAGGTCGTTGAGACCGATTCCGTTCATCCCCAGGAAGTCCAGGTTTCCGATCAGACCGGCGCCCGCGTCGGGCCCGAAGCTGAGCGAGTACCCGTAGAGGACCCACAGCACGCTGACGATGCCCAGCGAGAGGAAGCTCATCGCCAGCATGTTCAATGTGCTCTTGGCCCGGACCATCCCGCCGTAGAAGAAGGCCAGCCCCGGGGTCATCACCATGACCAGGGCCGCACTGACGAGTACGAAGGCGGTGTCACCCGCGCTGAAGCCGTCCGGCATCGGCGTACCTCCTGACTGGAAGCCGATCCGCACCCGGGTTCCTGTCCCGTGCACCGGGGCGTCGGCGATGAGGAGGAGCGTGCCGAAGGCCGGTTTCGGCCGATGTTGCCGGTTGTTTCGCCGCCGTGACGAGGGCGACGGCGGGGTTACACCCGCGTGAACCACGGCCGTGTCACGGGGCCGGAGGGGTTACCGTACGGCCGCCCCGCACGGGGTGTGCCCGGAGCGGCACGGAACGGGACGGCACGGAACAGCACCGGACGGCACGGAACAGCACCGAACGACACCGACCGTGCCGTCGGCGGACGGCACGGTCGGCGGGTCGAGGCCGGATCGGGGGCGAGGGCGGGACCGGATCGGGGCGGCTCAGACCACCGAGACGTACTCCGGGATGTCCTGCACCACCCGCTCCTTGAGCCGGCTGACCGCGTCCACGCCCCGGTAGCGGGACGAGGCGGCCTCGGTGGTCTTGCGCACCCGGGAGTTGAGCCGCTCGGAGCGGACCTTGGTGGCGATGTCCACCGCCTGCTCGGCGAAGACCGCCGCCTGCTCCGGCTCGTTCTGGAGCAGGTGCACGCTGGCCATGCCGACCAGGTTGAAGGCGTACGAGCGGACGTGGTCGCCGTCCTGCCGGAACAGGTCGACCGCGCGCTCCATCACCGGCGCGGACATCGAGGCGTAGAGCGCGCCGTTGTCGGAGTGGTAGGCGAGGTCGCGGAAGGAGTGCGCGTTCTCGGCGTTCAGCTCGGCCGGCGAGAAGAACTTCAGCCAGTCCGGGTCGGCGTCGCCCTCGCGGATGTCGGTGAAGGTGTCCTCGGCCAGCCGGACCGCCCGGGCGCACCGGTTCACCTCGCCGATGGTGGCGTAGGCGCGCGCCTCCATCGCGTACAGCAGGGACTGCTGGCGCGGGGTGGCGGTGTCCCGGCTGCCGTACTGGGCGAGGTGGATCAGCTCCAGCGCGTCCTCGCCCCGGTTGAGGTGGATCATCTGCCGGCTCATGTCGGTGAGGATCAGGGCCCCGAACGGACGGTCCCCGGCCTCCTTGGCGGCGTGCAGCGCCAGCACGTAGTACTTCTGCGCGCTCGGGTGCATGCCGACGTCGTAGGACATCCAGCCCGCCAGGTGGGCGAGCTCGGCGGTGAGCCGGAACAGCCGCCGAGTGGTCTGCTCCGGGTAGGTCTCCTGGAGCAGGTCGGTGACCTCGTGCAGCTGGCCGACCACGGCCTTGCGGCGCAGGCCGCCGCCGTTCTGCGCGTCCCACTGGCGGAACATGACCGTGGTCTGCTCCAGCAGTTCCAGCTCGGGCTCGGAGAGCCGGCCGGTGAACGGCTCGCCGCCGTTGGCCGCGGCCAGGATCGGCGTGGGGGCGCCGTTCGGGCCGGGGGCCAGCCAGCGCTGCATCGGCTCGATCAGGGCGGCACCGGCGGTCAGCGCGAGCGAGGTGCCCAGGAAGCCGCGCCGGTTGAGCATGAGGTCGCTGCGGGAGTAGTCACTGATCAACTGGACGGTCTGCGGGGCACTCCACGGCAGGTCGACGCCGCCGCCCACGGTGGAGACCGGAACGGCGGCGCGCAGGCCGAGGTCCTCGATGGAGACCACCGAGCCGAACCGCTCGGAGAACAGCTCCGACATGATCTTGGGGATGGGTTCCCTGGGCTGCTCGCCGTCCAGCCAGCGGCGCACCCGCGAGGTGTCGGTGGAGACGTGGTGGGCACCGATCTGCCTGGCCCGGCGGTTGACCTGGCGGGCCAACTCCCCCTTGGACCAGCCGCTGCGGGCGAACCACGTGGTCAGCTTCTCGTTGGGTTGCTTCTCTGCCATGGGTCCCCATCCCGCCCGGCCCCCGCGGGGCCCCGATCGTGACCGCCCGACGGTTGCGGGCTCTTGCCAGCCGTGCCGTTGCCGAACTGCGGCGCTGCCGTCGCAGACGAACCGTCAGTTCCCCAACTCCCGGCTCCCCAGGGCCCGGAGCGGCCTCCTGACGAGGTCCGTGTGCTGAACGTAACGCCCCGCGTACTGCGCCGGGGAGCGGCCCTGGCGAAACGCCACCTTTCGCCACCCCCAGGAGTGAACCGAAGGCTGTCGACAGACGGTTCACTAGAAGTCCCGACGGTCCGGCATATGCGGGCCGCCAAGTCCCCACGGATATCCGGCCCTTCGGGCGAACCGCCACCGCCACAGGGGATTTCGCCACCCGCACCGATCACCGGCCGCCCCGCGCACAAGACGATCCGGCATCCGTACCGCCCGCCACAAGGCGGCGCCCGAGGCACATCACCGCAACTGGCGCACACCGGGCGCTGCGCGCCGTCACCGCACAACGCACCACGCAACGGACAATCAACACAAAGTCACCGTCCCGTAACCATCGGCAACCAGAACCTGTTGGGGGAGGCATGGACAACCTGTTCGGCGAACTTCGACTGGGGAGCCTGCGGCTGGCACCGCTGGGCGCGCGCCGTCGCACCCGCGTCACCACGAGCCAGGCGGCCGCGGAGTACACCGGCCGGTGGGGCTGGGCCGTCGTCGTCGGCGAGTCGGCCCGCGCCGCCGGCACCCCGGAGCGCTGCCACTGCGGCACCCCGCGCTGCGCCGCCCCCGGTCTGCACCCCGTCCCCGGAACCGGCCCGGCCGCCGGCCCCGGACCGGACGCCTCGGTGCTGTTCCCCACCGGCCGCGCCTTCGACGTCCTGGACGTCCCCGAGCAGGCCGGCCTCCAGGCGCTGGTCCGGCTGGAGCGGATGGGCACCCAGGTCGGACCGGTGCTCGCCGCGCCCACCGGGCGACTGCAGTTCCTGGTCGCGGCCGGTACCGCGCGACGGCTGCCGGACCTGCTCTACCGGATGGGCTGGGACGACGCCGCGCTCGACCTCGCCTGCCACGGCGAGGGCAGCTTCGTCGCCGCGCCGCCCACCGTGCTGGCCGGCCTCGGCCCGGTCCGCTGGCTGCGCCGGCCGACCCGGGACAACGCAGGCTGCCCGCCCGAGGCCCGGCTGCTGCTGGGCACCCTCGCCTACGCCTGCCACCGCGGCCGGGAGCGCACCCCCGAACCGGCCTGGATCGCCTGAGCTGCGTTTTCGCCCGCTCGCCGCCGGGGCGAAGGGGCGGCAGGCCCTCGGCCCCGCCGCCCCGGTCCGGGAACGCCGAAGGGCCCGCCCCCACGGGAGCGGACCCTTCATCGGTGGACCGGCGGTCCTCAGTCCCCGATCAGCGCGTCCACGAACGCACCCGGCTCGAACGGCGCCAGGTCGTCGGCGCCCTCGCCCAGACCGATCAGCTTGACCGGCACGCCCAGCTCCCGCTGGACCGCGATCACGATGCCGCCCTTGGCGGTGCCGTCCAGCTTGGTCAGCACGATGCCGGTGATGTCGACCACCTCGGCGAAGACCCGGGCCTGGACCAGCCCGTTCTGACCGGTGGTGGCGTCCAGCACCAGCAGCACCTCGTCCACCGGGCCGTGCTTCTCGACGACCCGCTTGACCTTGCCCAGCTCGTCCATCAGGCCGGTCTTGGTGTGCAGTCGCCCGGCGGTGTCCACCAGCACGGTGTCCACACCCTCGGCGATGCCCTCCTTGACCGCGTCGAAGGCGACCGAGGCCGGGTCGCCGCCCTCGGGGCCGCGCACCGTGCGGGCGCCGACGCGCTCGCCCCAGGTCTGCAGCTGGTCGGCGGCGGCGGCACGGAAGGTGTCGGCCGCGCCCAGCACCACGCTGCGGCCGTCGGCGACCAGCACCCGGGCCAGCTTGCCGGTGGTGGTGGTCTTGCCGACGCCGTTGACGCCGACCACGAGGACGACCGCGGGGCCCTCCTCGTGCTTGGTGGAGCGGACGGTCCGGTCGGCGTCCTTGCCGATCAGCTCGACCAGTTCCTCGCGCAGCAGGGCGCGCAGCTCGTCCGGGGTGCGGGTGCCGAGCACCTTGACCCGGGTGCGCAGCCGCTCGACCAGCTCCTGGGTGGGGGCCACGCCGACGTCGGCGGTCAGCAGGGTGTCCTCGATCTCCTCCCAGGTGTCCTCGTCGAGGTGCTCGCGGGAGAGCAGCGAGAGCAGCCCCTTGCCCAGCGAGTTCTGCGAGCGGGAGAGCCGCGAGCGCAGCCGGACCAGGCGGCCGGCGGTGGGCTCGGGGACCTCGAGGGAGGGGGCCGCCGGTTCGGCGGGCGCCGCCGCCTCCTCCTCGGGGGCGGCCGGGAGCTCCACCTCCTCGACGGTGCGGCGCGGTTCCTCGGTGGGCGGCGCGGCCTCCTCGCCGACGGCGGGCTCGCGCGGGGTCGGGGGCGCCGTGATGACCGGCGCCTGCGACTTCGGGGGCAGCTGCTGGCGTCGTCTGCCGGAAACGACGAGTCCGGCGATCGCGCCGATGGCGACCACCGCGATGACTACGGCAAGAATCACGTATTCCATAACCCCCCCAGTATCCGTGACGCCGGTCCGCGCGGACCGCAGGCGGCGGACCGGATCGGGAACGGATCGGGAACGGACCGCCGCCCGATCACCGCCCGATCACTGCCGGCTCAGGACGGGACCGCCGCCGACTCCGCCGCCGGAGCGGGCACGGGCCGGGTCCGCCGCTCCTTCCGGTCGTCCCGCAGCCGCTGGCTGATCACCTGCGAGATGCCGTCGCCCTTCATGGTCACCCCGTACAGCGCGTCGGCGGACTCCATGGTCAGCTTCTGGTGGGTGATCACGATGAGCTGCGAACTCTCCCGCAGCTCCTCCATGATCCCGATCAGCCGGCGCAGGTTGGTCTCGTCCAGCGCCGCCTCGACCTCGTCCATCACGTAGAACGGGCTGGGCCTGGCCTTGAAGATCGAGACCAGCAGCGCCACCGCGGTGAGCGAGCGCTCCCCGCCGGAGAGCAGGGAGAGCCGCTTGACCTTCTTGCCGGGCGGGCGGGCCTCCACCTCGACCCCGGTGGTGAGCATGGAGTCCGGGTCGGTCAGCACCAGCCGTCCCTCGCCGCCCGGGAACAGCCGCGAGAACACGCCCTCGAACTGCGCGGCGGTGTCGTGGTACGCGGAGGTGAACAGCTGCTCGACCCGCTGGTCGACGTCCTTGACGATGTCGAGCAGGTCGCGCCGCCCGCGCTTGAGGTCGTCCAACTGCTCGCCGAGGAACCGGTGGCGCTCCTCCAGGGCGGAGAACTCCTCCAGCGCCAGCGGGTTGACCTTGCCCAGCTGCTGGTACGCCCGCTCGGCCGCGCGCAGCCGCTTCTCCTGCTCGGCCCGGACGTACGGACGGGGCTCCCCCGGCTCCTGCCCCTCCTCCGGGGTCGAGGGCGGGACCGGCCGGTCGGGGCCGTAGGAGTCCAGCAGTTCGCCGCCCTCGATGCCGAACTCCTCCAGCGCGCGGCCCTCCAACTGCTCGATCCGCAGCCGCTTCTCCGCCCGCAGCACCTCGTCGCGGTGCCCGGCGTCGACCAACTTGTCCAGCTCGTCCTTGAGTTCGCGGCCGTGCTCGCGGTGCTCCCTGAGCTCCGCCTCGCGGGCCGCCCTGGCCTGCTCGATCGCGGCCCGTTCGGCGTCCGCGCGGGCCAGCGACACCTCCAGGCAGGCAAGCAACTGCCGGGCGCCCTCGGCGACCGCGACGGCGACGGCGGCGTCCTGCTCGGCCCGCCGGCGGCGTTCGGCGGCCCGGGCCCGTGCCTCGCGCTCGGCGCGGGCGGCCCGGTCCAACTGGTCGGCCCGCCCGGCCAGGGCGCGGACCCGCTCCTCGTGGGTGCGCACCGCGAGCCGGGCCTCCAGCTCGGTCGCCCGGGCCGAGGTGGCGGCCCCGGCCAGCCGCTGCTGCTCGGCGGCGTCCGGCTCGTCCTCGCCGTCGGCGGCCGTCTCCTCCGCCACCGCCAGCCGTTCGGCCAGCTCCTCGGCGGTGGTGAGCAGCCGGTCCAGCCCCTCCTCGGCGCGTCCGGCGGCGGCGGTCAGCCGCTCGGCCTCGCCGGCGGCGGCCCGGGACTGTCCGCCGAGCCGGCCGAGGGTGCCCGCCACCTCGGCCCGCTCGCGTTCCAGCTGCCGCCGCCGGACGGCGAGTTGCTCCACGGCGGCGGCCGACTCGCGGCGTTGCTCGGTGAGTTCGGCCAGTCGTTCGGCCGACTCGGCGCAGCGGACGTCGAGTTCGGCGATCGTCCGGGCGGCCTCGTCCACCGCCGCCCGGGTCTCCAGCAGGCTCGGCGCGGCGCCGGAGCCACCGTGGGCGAAGGCGGCGCCGAGCCG
>NZ_JZWY01000387.1:0-5907 GCF_000966955.1 Streptomyces sp. NRRL S-495 | reverse complement strand
ACCAGTTCCACGGCCCAGCGGGCGCCCGGCGGCAACTCCCCCGCCGGGGCCTCGGGGCGGGGGGCACCGGCGATCAGCAGCGCGGCCCGGCCGGCGTCCTGCTCGCGCAGCAGCCGCAGCGCCTCAGCGGCGGCGCCGGGCGAGTCGACGGCCACCGCGTCGGCGGCGGCGCCGAGGGCGGCCGCGACGGCGGTCTCGTGGCCCGGGGTGATCCTCAGCAGTCCGGCGGCCGACCCGAGCAGTCCGGTGAGCCGGTCCCCGGCGGCGAGCAGCGCGCCGCTGCCGTCCTTGCGGCGCAGGCCGAGCGCGAGCGCGTCGTGCCGGGNGGTCAGCGCGGCCCGCTCGCGCTCGGCGACGGCCGCCGCCTCGCGGGCGGCGGCGAGCTCCCGCTCGACGGCGGCGAGCAGTGCCCTGGCGTCCTCGTGCGCGGTGTCGGCCCGTTCGCCGTCCTCGGCCTCGGCGTCGACCCTGGCCTTCAGTTCCTCGTACTCCTCCCGGGCCGCCCCGGCGCGTTGCAGCGCCTCGTCCCGGGCCTCGGCGAGCCGGCCGATCTCGGCCTCGGCGGCGGCGGCCTTGGAGCGGGCGGCGGCGGCCTGCCCCTGGAGCCGGGCCAGCCCCTCGCGGCGGTCGGCGATGGCCCGGGCGGCGTCCTTGAGCCGGCGTTCCTCGGCGGCGAGGGCGCGCTCCAGTCCGGCCTTCGTGTCGATTGCCTCGTCCAGCGCCTCCTGGGCCTGTTCCAATGCCTCGGCCAGCGCGGCCTCCTCCTCCCTGACCCGCTCGGCCTCGCGCTCCAGCTCCTCCGGGTCCCGGCCGCGCCGCTCCTCGGACTGCCCGTCGGCGGCCGCGTGCCGGGCCTTGGCCCCGGCCAGTCCGACGGTGCCGCGGGTGCGTTCGGCGAGGGCGGAGAGCCGGTACCAGGTCTGCCGGGCCGCCTCCAGGCCGGGGCCGAGCTGCTGGACCTGCGCCTCCAGCACGGCCTCGCGCTGGATCGCCCGGCCGAGTTCCTGCTCGACGGTGGAACGGCGCAGCCGCAGGGCCAGTTCGTCGGCGATCTCCGCCTCGACGGCCCGGCGCAGGGCGAGCAGGTCGTCGGCGAGCAGCCGCAGCCTGGCGTCCCGCAGGTCGGCCTGGATCCCGGCGGCCCGGCGGGCGATCCGGGCCTGTCGGCCGAGCGGGCCGAGCTGGCGCCGGAGTTCGGCCACCAGGTCCTGGACCCGATTGAGGTTGACCTGCATCGCGTCGAGCTTCCGCAGCGCCTTCTCCTTGCGCTTGCGGTGCTTGAGGACGCCGGCCGCCTCCTCGATGAAGGCGCGCCGACCCATCGGGTCGGCCTGCAGGACGGAGTCGAGCCGGCCCTGCCCGACGATGACGTGCATCTCGCGGCCGATGCCGGAGTCGGAGAGCAGTTCCTGGATGTCCAGCAGCCGGCAGGTGTCGCCGTTGAGCGCGTACTCGCTGCCGCCGTTGCGGAACATCGTCCGGGTGATGGTCACTTCGGCGTACTCGATCGGCAGGGCGCCGTCGGTGTTGTCGATGGTGAGGCTGACCTCGGCCCGGCCGAGCGGGGCGCGCCCGCTGGTACCGGCGAAGATGACGTCCTCCATCTTGCCGCCGCGCAGCGACTTGGCGCCCTGCTCGCCCATCACCCAGGAGAGCGCGTCGACGACGTTGGACTTGCCGGAGCCGTTCGGCCCGACCACGCAGGTGATGCCGGGCTCGAAGCGCAGGGTGGTGGCGGAGGCGAAGGACTTGAACCCGCGCAGCGTCAGACTCTTCAGGTGCACGCGCCGCTCTCCTCGCCCCTCGCTCGCCGGGCCCTGGCCGGGGCCCTGCGGCGACTGTATCCGCCCGCCCCGCCGGGACCTGCGGCGATCGCGGCCGGACACGACGAAGGGACGCCACACGGGGCGTCCCTCGCAAGCTGCGTCCCTTTCGGGGCGGCTCAGTGCACAGCGGCGTCGATCGGGGATCGGGCGGAACTCAGGTGAGAGCCGGCTCCCGCTGATCCAGATCGATGCTGTTGAGCAACGAGTGCTCGTCGGCGACAGCGGTGAGTGCGTCGTTCACAGCCTGCATCCTGATGAGCTCGGCTTCGAGATCCTGGACGCGCTGCTGCAGCCGTCGCATCTCGGAGAGCATTCGCGGGTCGGGGCCGCCGACGTACCCGAGAAGCGCCTTTGCCATGATGAATGGTCCTCCACGCTGAGTGACCGAACCGGAACGGTAACGGTCTAGGGGGAAGGGGGACGCACGCGCGGCGTGCACCGGCAGTGCTGGCTGGGCACTACGGCACAACCACCGTGAGCTGGGCTCACGGGGGCATGCACCTACCGGAATAACGCGGTCGTGTGCGCGGGTTTCCAGCGTCTCACCAAAGACGGTACGGGTCAACACGATCACCGCACGCTACCGCGCCCCTGTCACCTGCCTGGCGGTGTCGTCACGCCCGGCGGCTACGAAGGGGGGTCCACCACATGCTCGTGGATCATCGTTCGATGCGGAGTCAACCACGAGTCTGCCCGGATGGCAACCGTACGACACCGCCGGTTGACGATCGTTTTCGATCGACCGGCCCGGGCCCCCGCCGACGGGGGTTCTCAGCGGATCTCGAAGGTCCCGTACCCGGGCCCGACGGCGGTCCAGATCTCGGTCACCCCGCTGACCCGGCCGGGCGTGTCCGGGCCCCTGAGCAGCGTGAGCAGCTGCTCGCACTCCGGGGCGAGCCCCTCGGCCACCACCTGCACCCGGCCGTCGCCGAGGTTGCTCGCGTAGCCGGTCAGTCCGATCTCCAGCGCCCGCGCCCTGGTCCACCAGCGGAAGCCGACCTGCTGCACCTTGCCGCGTACCCAGGCGGTGACGCGGACCGGCTCGTCACTGTGGGCGTCGCGACCGTGCATGCCCCCGACCCTATCCGCCGCGACGGCGGCCCGCGTCACGGAGCAGCCGGTACGACGACGCCACCCCGGCCGGTCGTGGGACCGGCCGGGGCGGCGGGATCGGGCGGGGCGGCGGGATCGGGCGGGGCGGGGCGGCCGGGTCAGAAGCCCCCGCCGAAGTCGCCGCCGCCACCGAAGTCCCCGCCACCGCCGCCGTCGAAGCCACCGCCGAAGTCGGAGGAGTCGAAGTCGGCACCGGACTGGTCCCCACCCTCGTAACCGGCGCCGGCGTCCGCCGGGCCGTACGCGTACGCCGGGGTGGCCATCATCGAGCCGAGCATGGTGCCGACCAGCAGGCCCGGCAGCAGACCGCCGCCGCCGAAGCCGCCGAAGTAGCCGCCGGCCCAGGGGCCGTACGCCGGGCCCGCGTTCCAGTACGGCTGCGGGCCGTGCTCGGTCGGCACGGTCCGGATGTCCGGGTCCTGCCCGGCCGCGAGCCGGTCCGCGTCGGCCCGGCAGACCGGGACGGCGCGGGCGGCGCCGCCCGCCGGGGCCCAGTCGGCGTCCTTCACCGACGGGCCGTGCCGGGGGTCGAAGAAGCAGGGGGGACGCCGCTCGGGCAGCGGGTGCCCGTCCCGCCGGGCGGCCAGGGTGGCCAGCGCGAACCGGCCGTCCTCCAGCGCCTCGGCGACCGGCTTGACGTCCGCCGGGCCCTTGGCCTCGTCCATCAGCCGCTTGGCCCGCTCGTAGGAGTCCAGGGCGTGGGTGTAGTCGCCGCGCTGCACATCGTCGGCGTCCGGCGCGGAGGGGACGAAGTCGAGCCGGTCCAGCTCCTCGCCGTAGGCGGTGATGTCCTCGTCCACCACCCGGCGGACCTGGGCCAGTTCGGCCCGGCGCTGATCCTCCTTGCGCCGCTTGGACCGGCGGAACAGCAGGAACACCCCGGTGCCGGCCAGCGCCAGCAGGGCCAGCGGCACGGCGATCGCGGCCGCCGATGCTCCACCCGCCGTGCTGTTCACACCGTGCCCCTTGACCTGCGGGGCGGCGGTGTCCACGAAGTCGTTGAGGGTGGCGTCGATGTCGCCGGGGTGCGCGCGGAAGGACGCGCCGGCGATCCGCTGGGCGCTCGCGCTGGGCAGCGCGCCCTTGTCCGAGCGGGCCTGGAACTGGTCGCCGCGCCAGATCGCGTAGGTACCGGTGATGCCGACCTTGGTGCGCAGGTCGTCGAAGACGGTCGAGGCGCCGTAGGGGTCGGCCGCCGGGACCACCGCCACGAAGATCGGCTTGTCAGCCTTGCGGATCTTCTCGGTCAGCGCGTCGGCCTGGCCCTGGCTGAACCGGCCCGCCATCGCCGGGTCGACGTACACCCGGCCCTGCTTGAGCGCGGCGGCCGCGTCGTCGAGCCCGCCCGCCGCCGAGGCGGCCGGCGCCAGCAGGAGCAGCAGCCCGAGCAGCGCCGCCACCAGGGCCAGCGGCCCGGCGCCCCGGGAACGTCGTCGAGCAAGGGTTCTCATGCCACCGACGCTACCGCGACCGGTCCCCCGACCGGGCATACCGGCCGGGTACGGGGCGGACCGGCACCCCCACCGTCCGCCGGGGTGGGTCCCCTTCCACGGGATGATCTTTCCTCCGGCCGCCCCGGAACCGTGATCGGAGCGGGAACCCGGCCACCGGCCCGGTCGTACCACCGGCGTGTCCCGGCGGGCGCGGAGCCCGTCCCGGGGCGTCCCGACCGTGCCGCGCGACCAGGCATAGTGGTGGCCGAACGGTCACCCCACAGCCACCTCCCGACCGTCCTGCCCCATCCCTCCTGATCGGAGCACGTGTGATCATCGGCCTCGTCACCGCTGTGGCGGCCTCCGCCTGCTACGGCACCGGTTCGGTCCTCCAGGCCGTGGGATCCCGGCGCTCCGCCCGCGAGGAGGCCGCCAAGGGCGGCGACTCCACCGGCACCACCGCGCACGGCGGGCCGAGCCTCTCCTCCACCGCCAAGGCCGCCGTGACCTGGGAGTTCGTCCTCGGCACGGTGCTGGACTTCATCGGCTTCGGGCTCGGCGCGCTGGCCGCCCGGCTGCTGCCGCTGTTCCTCTCCCAGACCATCATCAGCGCCAACCTGGTGATCACCGCGGTGCTGTCGATCAAGCTGCTCGGGATCCGGCTCAAGCAGTTGGAGTGGGCCTCGATCGGCGTGCTCTGCTCGGCGCTCGTCCTGCTCGCCGTCTCGGCCGGGCCGGAGGGCGGGCACCATGCCGAGATGTCCTTCCACTGGTGGCTGCTGGCGATCACCACCGTGCTGCTGGTGGGCGGCGGCCTGCTGGTGCGCCGGATGGGAGCCAACGGCGCGATCGTCGCCGGTCTGCTCTCCGGCCTCGGCTTCGGTGCGCTCGGCGTCGGTGTGCGGATCCTGAACGGCGTCGAGCCCTTCGACCTCGGCAGCCTGCTCTCCGACCCGGCGCTGTACGCGATCCTGGTCGGCGGCATCGGCGGTATGTACGTGCACACCGTGGCCCTGCAGATCGGCTCGGTGAACGGCGCCACGGCCGCCCTGGTGGTCGGTGAGACGGTGCTGCCGGGCGCGGTCGGCGTGCTGTGGCTCGGCGACTCCTCCAAGGCCGGGCTGGGCTGGCTCGGCGTGGCCGGCTTCGCGCTGGCGGTGGTCGCGGCGGTCGGTGTCGCCTACTTCGGCCAGGACACCCACGGCGGCCTCCCCGACGGCGAACCGGCCCGGCCCGAACTCGCCGAGCGCTGACACCGGGGGCGGCGGCGCCATCGCCCCGCCGCCCCTTCAGTCCCCTTCGCGCACCCGCGGAACGCGCTGGCAGCGGGGGCAGAAGTAGCTGGACCGGTTCATCCAGGCGGCCCGCCGGATCGCGGTGCCGCAGCGGCGGCAGGGCTCGTCCTCCCGGCCGTAGGCGTCCAGGTCCCGGGAGAAGTAGCCGCTCTCGCCGTTCACATTGACGTACAGGCTGTCGAAACTGGTGCCGCCGACCGCCAGCGCCGCCGTCATGACCTCGCGGGCGTTCGCCAGCAG
>NZ_JZWY01000386.1:0-23404 GCF_000966955.1 Streptomyces sp. NRRL S-495 | reverse complement strand
AGCAGCAGCGCCGCCTGCGGCCGGGTGAGCGTCGCGGACGGCCGGTCGTAGTGCAGCCGGGAGCGCCACAGCGCCTCGTCGGCGTAGATGTTGCCGACCCCGCTGATCAGCGTCTGGTCCAGCAGCGCCCGCTTGACCGTGGTGCGCCGGGCGCGCAGCGCCGCGACGAAGACGGCGTCGTCGAACCGGGCGTCGAGCGGGTCGCGGGCGATGTGCGCGATGGAGACCGGGGTGCCCTCGGGGTCGCCGTCCTCGGCCTCCTCGACCGCCAGCCCGCCGAAGGTCCGCTGGTCGACGAAGCGCAGCTCGCGCCCGCCGTCGGTGAACCGCAGCCGGACCCGCAGATGCTTCTCGTCCGGCACGGTCGGGTCCTGGACGAGCAGTTGGCCGCTCATACCGAGGTGGCCGATCATCGAGAAGCCTCCCCCGGCCTCCGGCCTCCCCGGGCCGGCCAGCGGCACCCAGAGGTACTTGCCGCGGCGCTGCGCGGCGCCCAACGTCGCGCCGGTGAGCCGGGCCGCGAAGTCCGCCGCACCGGCCGGCTGACGGCGGACCGCGCGCGGGTGCAGGACGTCGACTCCGGCTACCGTCCGCCCGGCGACCCAGTTCGCCAGACCTCGGCGGACGACCTCGACCTCGGGAAGTTCGGGCACGGGAACACGCCTCCTGCGGAACGGACTCGGCTCTGCAGGAGGAAGGCTACTGCGTGCTCAGGCGCCGCTCGGCAGCCGGTCCGCGTGCTTCTCCTTGATCGCGCGCCAGGCGCTCTCGGCGGCCTTCTGCTCGGCTTCCTTCTTCGAGCGGCCGACACCGCTGCCGAAGTCCTCGCCGGCCACCCGGGCCGCCGCGGTGAAAGTCTTCTCGTGGTCCGGACCGGACTCCTCGACCACGTACTCGGGCACTCCGATGCCCACCGAGGCGGTGAGCTCCTGGAGGCTGGTCTTCCAGTCCAGGCCCGCGCCCAGCTGAGAGGACTCCTCGATCAGCGGGTCGAACAGGCGGTGGACGAACTCGGTGGCGGCGTCCAGGCCCTGGTCCAGGTAGACCGCGCCGATGACCGCCTCGACCGTGTCGGCGAGGATCGACGACTTGTCGCGGCCGCCGGTGCCCTCCTCGCCCTTGCCGAGCCGGATGAACACACCGAGGTCCAGACCCCGGCCGACATCGGCGAGCGCGCGCGAATTGACCACCGCGGCGCGAAGCTTGGCGAGCGTGCCCTCGGGGACGTCCGGGTGGACGCGGTAGAGGGTGTCGGTCACCACCAGGCCCAGCACCGAGTCGCCGAGGAACTCCAGGCGCTCGTTGGTGGGCAGGCCACCGTTCTCGTACGCGTACGAGCGGTGGGTCAGGGCACGCACCAGAAGGGCGCGCTCGAGCGTGTACCCGAGGCGCCCTTCCAGGACGTCGTATTCGGTCGAAGCCGGCCCGCCGGCCTTACCACCGCCCGAAGGGGTCTTCGGTGCGCTGGTCGCCTTGCGGGAAGAGTTACCGTCCGACATCGATCCGTACACCCCGCCGATCAGACCGAGAGGACCTGGCGACGGTTGTACGTGCCGCAGCTGGGGCACGCGATGTGGCCCAGCTTCGGCTCGTGGCAGCGGTCGCACGCCACGAGGGCCGGGACAACGGCCTTCCAGTTGGAACGGCGGTGGCGCGTGTTGCTGCGCGACATCTTCCGCTTCGGAACAGCCACGGCTACTTCTCCTGGTTCTCGGCGAGACCCTCACGGGTACCGCTGTTCTTGGTTCCGTCACCCTCGTCGCCGGGGGCGGCGGAGAGTCCCTGCAGAGCCGCCCACCGGGGGTCGGCGGCATCGTGGTGGTGCGCCGGGTCGTCGCTCAGGCGCGCCCCGCATTCGGAGCACAGGCCCAGGCAGTCTTCCTGGCACACCGGCTGCAGCGGCAGTGCGAGCACCACCGCGTCACGCAGCACCGGCTGGAGGTCGAAGAAATCGCCCTCCAGGCGGTAAGTCTCGTCTTCCGAGTCCTCGTCGAGGTCCTCGGCCCCGGAGGTCCGGGCGCGGTGGCGCTCGTCGGACTCCGGGTAGTAGTACAGCTCTTGGAAGTCCACATCGAGGTCGAACTCGACGGGCTCCAGGCACCGGACGCACTCGCCCTCGACCACGGTCCCGGCGGTGCCGGTGACCAGCACGCCCTCGACCACGGACTCCAGGCGGAGCTCCAGCTCGATCTCGCTCTTCTCCGGAACGCCGATCACATCGATGATCCCCAGGCCCTCGGGGGCCTCCAGGGTGCGGGACACCTTGCGCAGCGCACCCGGACGACGGCCCAGCTCGTGCGTGTCGAACACGAGGGGGTCGCGGTGGTCGAGGCGGTTCAAGATGTCCTGACTTCCTGAGGGGGATCCGATTGCGCGGCGCTGCTCGTCGGGCGGTTCGCGGGCAGACCTGCGGCCCGACACGGAGAGGCCGGAGTGGTCAGACTACCCGAGTCTCCCGTCAGGCCCAACTTCGCTCCCGGCCGCGGGGCCGGGAGCGAGGAGCGCAGCCGTGCTACCGGCCGCCGAGCTCCCGCAGCCGGGTCATGTCGATCATGCTGGTGTCGAAGAAGCTGGTCTCGTCCAGTCCGGCCTGGTTCTGCTGCGGCACCGGCGCCGGCGGGTTGGCCGGCTGCTGCGGGTAGTCGTAGCCGCCCCCGCCGTACTGCTGCTGCTCGTAGCCCTGCTGCTGGGCCGGGTAGCCGTAGCCGGCCTGCTGGCCGTCGGGGTAGCCCTGGTGCTGCTGCTGGTACCCGCCGGCCTCCTGGCCCTGGTGGCCCCACTGGCCGCCGTACGGGTCCGTGCCCTGGCCGCTGGCCGGGTCGTAGCCGCCGCCGTACACCTCGGCGTACTGGGCGCCGCCCTGCTGGGCCACCGCGTACTGGTCCGCGCCGGGCGCCTGCCAGCCGGCCGCGGCCGGGGTCTGCTCCGGCCAGGTCTGCTGCTGCGGCACCTCCTCGCGGTACCAGGCCAGCTCGTTGCCCTCCGAGTCCCCGGCGAAGCCGGCCGCGACCGCCTCGGCGCGCTCCTTGGCCTGCTGCGCCTCGTCGGCGGCGGCCAGGTAGGCGCCCAGTTCGTCGATCGGCCGCTTGCCGAGCAGCTTGTCGCGGCCCTTGCCGACCGCCTCCAGGGTCGCGCTGAGCACGTTCTCCAGGGTGGCGAGCTTCACGTCGACGTACTCGTCGACCTCGGGGCTCGGGCTGATCCGCTGCGGCCGGAACTCCTCGCCGTCGGTCTCGGCCTCGTACTCGACCTCGAAGACGCTGCCGTCGCCGCGCAGCTTGGTGCGGCCGCGGCCGACCGCGCCGAGCGTCTTGGTGAGCACGACCTCGAAGTTGGCCAGCTTGCTGTCCACGTAGTCGTCGGCCTCGGTGCGCTTGGTGTCGACCTCGGCGCGGGCCTCGGCGAGGATCCGGTCGGCCTCGGCCTGGGCGCGCCGGACCACCTCGGTGTCGGAGATCAGCGAACCGCGCTCGGCGTGCGCGCCCTGGATGATCCGATCGGCCTCGGCGTGGGCGCCGGCGACCATCGAGTCGTGGTCGGCCACCACCGACCGGGCCTGGGCCAGCTCCGCCGGCAGGGCCGACCTGAGGTCCTGGAGCAGGCTGATCAGCTCGGCACGGTTCACCACGCAGGAGGCCGACATGGGCATCGAGCGGGCGTTCTCGACGGCCGCCACGATCTCGTCGACCTTGTTCTGCACGTCCACGGGGATTCGTCTTTCCGTGTGCCGCCGAGGTCCGGCGGAGGCAGCGCCCGGCGCGGTGGACGTCACCGCAGGGCAGGAATACAGACTGTACGGCCAGCGCCGGGCGAGCTCACAACGCCCGGACCGGGCCGCCCCGCCACCTGCTGGGCATACCGTGACGAACCGGCAGAAACGGACGGGCGGTCACCGTCGGCCGGTCACCGCCCGCCCTCCTCCGGACCGCTCCCTACTGCTGGGCGCGCCGCTCGGCGATCCGCTCGACCAGCCGGCGGTGCGCGGTCTCCGGCAGCAGGTGCGAGACGTCGCCGCCGTAGGAGGCGACCTCCTTCACCAGGGTCGAGGAGAGGAAGCTGTACGTCGGCGAGGTCGGCACGAAGAGCGTCTCGACGCCGGTCAGGCCGTGGTTCATCTGGGCCATCTGCAGCTCGTAGTCGAAGTCGCTGACCGCGCGCAGGCCCTTGATGATGGCCGGGATGTCCCGCTCCCGGCAGAAGTCCACCAGCAGGCCCAGGTGCGACTCGACCACCACGTTCCCGTACTGGGCGGTGGTCTCCTCGATCAGCGCGATCCGCTCCTCGACGCTGAACATGCCCTGCTTGCTGCGGTTGATCATCACCGCGACGTGCACCACGTCGTACAGCTTCGAGGCCCGCTCGATGATGTCGAGGTGACCGTTGGTGATCGGGTCGAAGGACCCGGGGCAGACGGCGCGGCGCATGGCGTGTGTGCTCCCTCGTGGGGTGACGTGAATGCTGCGGGCCCCCGGGCCCGCTAGGGGTGGTCGCGGGTCTCGTCGGCGGCGCGACCGTACCAGAGCGTGCCCTCGCCGTAGCGACGGGATCGCAGCTCCTCGAAACCCTCCGGCCAGCCGAACGCACCACCGCGGGTGCTGCGCTCCACGGTGACGAGTACGTCCTCCGCGAGCCAGCCTCCGGCCGACAGTGTGATCAGCATCTCCCGGACCTCGTCGTCGGTCACCACGTAGGGCGGATCGAGGAAGACCAGGTCGTACGGCTCCTCCGGGGCGGGCCCGGCGACGACCTTCTCGGCCCTGGCCGCCTGCACCAGCGCGCCCGGCAGGCCGACCGTCCGGACGTTCTCCCGGATCACCCGGGCCGCCTGGGCGTCCGCCTCGACCAGCAGCACGTGCGCCGCCCCGCGCGAGAGCGCCTCCAGGCCGACCGCGCCCGATCCGCCGAACAGGTCCAGCATCCGGGCGCCGTGCAGGGTGCCGCGCAGCGCCTCCAGGGTGGAGAACATCGCCTCGCGGGCCTTGTCGGAGGTCGGTCGGGTGCCCCGGCCGGGCGGTACGGCCAGTCGGCGGCCGCCGGCCGCCCCGGCGATCACGCGGGTCATGGTGGTGGAGGGTCCTTTCGTCGCTGCCCGACCACGCTATCCCGATCACCGCCCTCCGCTCACGCCGAAGGGGCGCCCGCACGGGACGCCCCTCCGGTGCTACCCCCCGGTCGGGTCAGCTCGCCTCGGAGCCGGCCGCCCGGTCCGGGGCGGCCGCGCCGAGCAGCGACGGCGAGGCGTAGCGGGACCAGGACAGGCAGCCGTCGGGCGGGCAGTACTCGGGACGGCGCGGGTCGTGGCCGAGCTCGCGGAGCTTGGTGCGGACGGAGTCGGGCGTGCGGCCGAAGCGGGCGGCGATCCGGGCGACGGTCTCGTTCTCGTGGAAGCGCCGGACCAGCTCCTCCTCGTGCTGCGGCACCCAGGGGGCGCCGTGGCCGGGGTAGAGCTCGCGCAGCACGTCGCGGTCGGGGATGGGCTCGGAGACGTCGGCGACGATCGCCAGGGCGCGGAGCGCGCGGTTGAGGGCGATCCGCAGCGAGGCGACGTCCTCGACCGGGAGCCGCAGCTTGCCGGAGGCGAGCGGGGTGGCGGCGGCCCCCTCGCGCCAGCCGGCCAGGGTGAGGGTGACCTCGCGGTCGTCGTCGCTGGCGAGTTCGATCCGGAAGACCTTGTCGCCCAGCGGGAGCTCGTTGAGATGACGGAATGCCATTGGCTAAACCCCCAAGTGTCGTGCCGGGAACGCACCTTGGAGGTGCGTCCCGAACACCTTCATTCTCTCCCGGGGGTCTGACAATCGGGCCCGGCCGAAGGCCCGGCGGGCGGGCCGGTCAGCCCTTCCCCGAGCCGGTCAGCCCTTCTCCGAGCCGGTCAGCCCTTCTCCATGTAGGCCGCGCGGTCCTCGTCCAGCAGGCTGGCCAGGGCCGTGCGCAGGTCCGGATGGGCGGTGAGGTCCGGGTCCTCGGCGACCAGCCGGGTGGCCTCGGCCCGGGCGGTCACGATGACCTCCTCGTCCTCCAGCACCGAGAGCACCTTGAGCGAGGACTTCACCCCGGACTGCGCCTGGCCCAGCACATCGCCCTCGCGGCGCTGTTCGAGGTCGATCCGGGACAGCCGGAAGCCGTCCAGGGTGTCCGCCACCGCGTCCAGCCGGGCCCGGGCGGGACTGGCCGCCGGCATGTCGGTGACCAGCAGGCAGAGCCCGGGGGCGGAGCCGCGCCCGACCCGGCCGCGCAGCTGGTGCAGCTGGGAGACGCCGAACCGGTCCGCGTCCATGATCACCATCGCGGTGGAGTTCGGCACGTTCACCCCGACCTCGATCACCGTGGTGGCGACCAGGACGTCCACCTCGCCGGCGGCGAACCGGCGCATCACCTCGTCCTTGGCCTCCGGCGCCAGGCGGCCGTGCAGGATCTCCACCCGCAGCCCCGCCAGCGGGCCCGCCACCAGCTTCGCGGTGGTCTCCACCACGGACAGCGGGGGCCGCCGGTCGCCGTCGGCCGCCGCGCCCTCGTCCGGCGCGTCGTCGAGCAGCTCCTCGAGGTCCTCCGCCGGCCGCCGCTTGCGCTTCGCGCCCTTCGCCGGCTCCGGCTCCTCGTCACCGATCCGGGGGCAGACCACGTACGCCTGGTGGCCCTTGGCCACCTCCTCGCGGACCCGCTCCCAGGCCCGGGTCAGGAAGTTCGGCTTCTCCACGGCCGGCACCACATGGGTGGAGATGGGCGAGCGCCCGGCCGGCAGCTGGTCCAGGACCGAGGTCTCCAAGTCCCCGAAGACGGTCATCGCGACCGTGCGCGGGATCGGGGTGGCCGTCATCACCAGCAGGTGCGGCGGCTGCTCGCCCTTGGCCCGCAGCGCGTCCCGCTGCTCGACGCCGAACCGGTGCTGCTCGTCGACCACGACCAGGCCGAGGTCCTGGAACTGCACCTTGTCCTCGATCAGGGCATGGGTGCCGATCGCGATGCCGGCGTCCCCGCAGGCCATGTCGAGCAGCACCTGCCGCCGGGCCGGCACGCCCATCGACCCGGTGAGCAGCGCCACCCGGGTGCCCAGGTCGGAGCCGCCGAGCAGGCCGCCCTCGGCGAGGTCGCCCATCATCTCGACGATCGACCGGTGGTGCTGCTGGGCCAGCACCTCGGTGGGCGCGAGCAGCACCGCCTGCCCGCCCGCGTCGACCACGGCCAGCATGGCCCGCAGCGCCACCAGGGTCTTCCCGGAACCGACCTCGCCCTGGAGCAGCCGGTGCATGGGGTGCTCGCTCGCCAGGTCGGCGGCGATCTCGGCGGAGACCTTCTGCTGGCCCTCGGTGAGGGTGAACGGCAGCCGGGCGTCGAAGGCGTCCAACAGGCCGCCGGGGCGGGCCGCGCGCGGCTTGGCGGGCAGGGCGGAGTCGGCGGCCCGGCGCCGGGCGAGGGCGACCTGGAGGACGAAGGCCTCGTCCCAGCGGAGCCGGTCCTGGGCGCGCTCGCGGTCGGCCTGGCTCCGCGGGCGGTGGATCAGTTCGAGCGCCTCGGGCAGCGCGATCAGGCCGTGCCGGTCGCGGAGTTCGGCGGGCAGCGGCTCGCCGACGTCGGACACGTGCTTGGTGAGCGCCGTCTCCACGCAGAGCGCGAGCTTCCAGCTGGGCATCTGGGCGCTGGCCGGGTAGACCGGGATCAGCCGGCCGGCGAACCGGGCGGCGGCGCCGTCGCCGTCCGTGTCGTCGAGCAGCTGGTAGTCGGGGGAGGCCAGCTGGCGGGCCCGGTTGAACACCCCGACCTTGCCCGCGAACAGGCCCTGGGTGCCCGGTCGCAGCTCCTTCTGCCGCCAGCCCTGGTTGAAGAAGACCAGCGTGAGGCGGCTGCGGCCGTCGGTGACCACCACCTCCAGCCGGTCGCCCTTGCGGCCGCGGAACGGGATCAGGGTGACCTTGTCGATCCGGGCCAGCACGGTGACGTGCTCGTCGACCTCCAGCTCGTCCAGACTGGTGAGCTGGCCCCGCTCGACGTAGCGGCGCGGATAGTGGTGCAGCAGGTCCCCGACCGTGCGCAGCTTGAGACTGTCGGCGAGCACCTTGGCGGTCCGGTCGCCGACGAGCTTGGTCAGTGGTTCATCGAGAGCGCCCATCAGGCCCCTGTCTACACCACCGGACCGACAGTGCGGCCCGTACCCGGCCCGGTCACCCGACCCTCGTGGCTCACCCGACCCGCGCGGCTCACCCGACTCACTCGACGCCGATGAGCAGCGGCGCCGACTCCTGGCCGCCGTGGAAGACCACCGCGTCCACCTCCGGGCGGCTGTGCCGGGCGTGGGCGGCCAGTTGTTCGGCGAGGCCCTCGGGGGCGCCCTCGCCGAGGATCAGGGTGACCAGTTCGCCGCCGCCGCCGAGCATCCGGTCCAGCACGCTCGCGCCGACCTCGGCCAGCCCGGCGCCGATCACCGCGACGTCCCCGTCGATCAGCCCCAGCACGTCGCCGGCCTGGCAGACCCCGGCCATGGTCCAGGACTCGCCCTCGGCGACGGCCAGTTCGGCGTACCGGGTGGCACCGGCCGCCGAGGTCATCGCGACCACGTCCTCGTCGAAGCGCCGGCCCCCCTCGTGCACCGCGAGCGCGGCCAGTCCCTGGACCGGCGAGCGGGTGGGCAGCACCGCGATCCGCACCCCCTCCTCGCGCAGCTGGTCGGCGGCGGCCCCGGCGGCGGCCCGCAGCTCGGGGTCGTTGAGCAGCAGCACCACCTCGCGGGCGGCGGCCCGGCGCACGGCGGCGGTGAGTTCGGCGCTGGCCGGCGGACGGCCGGGCTCGGCGTGCAGCACGACCGCGCCGGCCTGTTCGCAGAGTTCGGCGAGGCCCGCGCCGGAGACCACCGAGAGCACCGCGCGGGCCCGCCGTTCGGGCTCGTCCCGGCCGGCGGCGGCGCCGGAGCGGGCGGCGGCCTCGACGAAATGGGTGATCCGGATCTGGTGCGGGCGCCCGGCCCCGACCCCGGCCTCGACGGCGGCGCCCGCGTCGTCGACGTGGACGTGCACGTTCCACAGGCCGTCGCCGCCGCCGACCACCAGCGAGTCCCCGAGCCCGGCGAGCCGTTCGCGCAGCGCGGGCAGCGCCTCGTCGGGCGCGTCCAGCAGGTAGATCACCTCGAAGGCGGGGTGGCCGGGCCCGGGCGGGCGTACATGGAGCCGGCAGCTCTCCACCGGCCGCAGGTCGTCGCGCAGCGCGACCGGGCCCATCGGCTGGTGGCCGGCGACCGCGTCGGCGAGCGCCCCGAGGACGGCGACCAGGCCCCGGCCGCCGGCGTCCACCACACCGTTCTCGGCCAGCACGGGAAGCTGCTCGGGGGTGTGCCGCAGGGCCTCCCTGGCGGCCCGGTGGGCGGCCTCGGCGACCTGGCCGAGACCGTCGCCGGCCCGGGCGGCCTCCCCGGCGGCGATCCGGGCGACGGTCAGCAGGGTGCCCTCGACCGGTTCGGCGACCGCCTGGTAGGCGGAGTCGGCGGCCCGCTGGAGGGCGGCCCGCAACTGGTCGGCGCCGCCGCCCCCGGCGAGGGTCTCGGCGGTGCCGCGCAGCCACTGGGCGAGGATCACCCCGGAGTTGCCGCGGGCGCCGACGAGCGCGCCGCGGGCCATCGCCCGGACGGTCTCGGCCAGGCCGGGCACCGGACCGGCGCCCGGGTCGGCGAAGCGGCTCTCGACGGCGGCGGCGGCCGACTCCACGGTCAGGTACAGATTGGTGCCGGTGTCGCCGTCCGGGACGGGGTAGACGTTGAGTGCGTCGATCTCCTCGCGGGCCTGGCCGAGCGCTCGCAGCGCCAGTTGGCACCAGCTGCGCACGGCCGGGGCGTCGAGCGTGTGCAGCACCAGGTCTCCTCCGGAGTGGGACGCCGTGATGGCCTGAGGGTGAACGGCGAGGGGTGGTACGGGCAGGTTATCGGGGCCCGGACGGCGGCGGCGGACACGGCGGCCGGAGCGATCACCCTGCCGGTCATGGTAGTTTCGTCGAACGGAAGCAAGCGTTGTATGCTCTTCCGGTTGCCTGGAACAATTCCGGGCTCTCCCCTTGGTCCGGTTCGGTTCACGTGAGTGCTCCGCTGGTCCGGCGGGTTGTCTCACGTAAATGATCTGAAGTCTTGGAGTGACTCCTGTGGCTGCCAACTGCGACGTCTGCGGCAAGGGGCCGGGCTTCGGCAACAGCATCTCCCACTCGCACCGCCGTACCCCCCGTCGCTGGAACCCCAACATCCAGACGGTGCGCGCTGTGGTTGGGCGGACGCCGAAGCGGCTCAACGTCTGCACCTCGTGCATCAAGGCCGGTAAGGTCTCGCGCTGACGCGCAGACCGGTATGCCGGTCCTCCAGTGAGTCGGTTCATCCCCGGGTGAACCGGCTTTCTGTTGTTCCGGTATCCGACCGACCTGTTGTGGGCGGGCCCTCGGGCCCGCCCACAGACATGTCCGGGGGCAGTTTCTAGCGCCACCGCCAGGCGTGGTCCACCGGGCCGATGCCGGCGCCGAGCGCGAAGCCGCCGGCGATCGCGCCGGTGATGTACTCCTTGGCCGAGGCCACCGCCGCCGGCAGCTCCTCGCCCTTGGCCAGGCCCGAGGCGATCGCGCTGGCCAGGGTGCAGCCGGTGCCGTGGGTGTGCCGGTTGTCGTAGCGCGGAGCCCGGTACCAGTACTCCTCCCCCGCGCCCCCGTACAGCAGGTCGGCCGCCTCTCCGGCCAGGTGCCCGCCCTTGACCAGCACCCAGCGCGGCCCGAGGTCGAGCAGCGCCTTGGCGGCGTCCAGCATCTCGCCCTCGGCCTCGACCGTCCGGCCGGTGAGCTGCGTCACCTCGTGCAGGTTGGGTGTGGCGAGGGTGGCGACCGGCAGCAGCCGCTCCCGGACAGTGGTGACGGCCTCGGCGGCGAGCAGCGCGTCGCCGTGCTTGGAGACGCCCACCGGGTCCACCACGACCGGGGCGCCGACGCCGGTCAGCAGTTCGGAGACGGTCTCGACCAGCTCGATCGAGGCGAGCATGCCGGTCTTCACGGCCTGGACGCCGATGTCGTCGACCACACTGCGGAACTGGGCCCGGACGGCCTCGGCCGGCAGCTCCCAGTAGCCCTGGACGCCGAGCGAGTTCTGCGCGGTGACGGCGGTGACGACGCTCATGCCGTGGACGCCGAGGGCGAGCATCGCCTTGAGGTCGGCCTGGATGCCGGCGCCGCCGCCGGAGTCGGAGCCGGCGACGGTGAGCACGCGAGGGGGTGCGGTGGAGGACATGGCCCCCAACCTACGCGGTCAGAGCACGGCCTCCGACTCCGCCCAGCGGTCCTCGGGAACGGTCTTGAGCCGGGTCACCGCGTCGGCGATCGGCACCAGCCGGATGTCGCTCCGGCGCAGCGCGGTGAAATGGCCGAACGCGCCCTGGTGAACGGCCTCCACGGCGTGCCAGCCGAAGCGGGTGGCGAGGACGCGGTCGCGGGCGGTCGGGGTGCCGCCGCGCTGGACGTGGCCGAGGATGACCGGGCGGGCCTCCTTGCCGAGCAGGTTCTCCAGCTCGTGGGCGAGGCGGTTGCCGATCCCGCCGAAGGTGCGGTGCCCGAACCGGTCGACCTCGCCGTGGTCGAAGCGCATGGTGCCGGGCATCGGGGAGGCCCCCTCGGCGACCGCGATGATGGCGAACTTCTTGCCCCGGCCGAAGCGGTCCTCGACCATCCGGGCCACGCCTTCGATGTCGAACGGCTTCTCGGGGATCAGGATTCCGTGCGCACCGCCCGCCATGCCGGCGGTGAGGGTGATCCAGCCGGTGTGGCGTCCCATCAGCTCGACGACCATCACCCGCTGGTGCGATTCGGCGGTGGTCTTGAGCCGGTCGATCGCCTCGGTCGCGACGTGCACGGCGGTGTCGAAGCCGAAGGTGACGTCGGTGGCGTCGATGTCGTTGTCGATGGTCTTCGGGACGCCGACCACCGGCAGTCCGGCCTCGCTGAACAGCCGGGCGGCGGTGAGGGTGCCCTCGCCGCCGATCGCGATCAGCGCGTCGATGCCGATGTCCCGGGCGAGGGTCTTGGCGTTCTCCACCGCCCAGGCGATCCGCTCGCGCTGCACCCGGGCCGAGCCGAGGACGGTGCCGCCGAGGGTGAGCAGGCCGGTGACGTCGTCGTGCGAGACCGGGCGGGCACGGCCCTCGATCAGTCCGAGGAAGCCGTCCTCGATGCCGATGATCTCGTCGCCGTGCACATCGGTGCCGCGGTGCACCACGGAGCGGATCACCGCGTTCAGGCCGGGGCAGTCGCCGCCGCTGGTCAGGACCCCGATGCGCATGCCGACGCCTCCCCGCTCCAAGTGGTTCAGACCACAGTGGTCCAGACCACTCATCGAGGACGGGTGGCCGGGCTGTGGCTCAAGCCTACGCACACACCCCGCCGGGGACCGGTTCGCGCGAGCGCCCGGGAGCGTCGCGCGCCCCCTCGTACGCCCTCGCCCGGTCCCCGTCGTACGCCCACGCCCGGCCCCCGCGGCACCCCGGCCGGGCGTCAACCACCGGCCCCGGCCTCCCCGTTGCCGCCCCCGGCGCCGGGCCGGTCACTCCGAGAAGTGGTCCCAGCCGCCGACCCGGTCCCAGGCCTCGCCGTCCACCGTCACCCGGCCGCCCCTGGCCGCCCGCGAGCGGCCGACGACCTCGCCCACCACCCGCCACCGGGCGGGCAGTTGGACCCCGCGCGGGAAGGTCGCCACGATCGCGTGGTCCTCTCCCCCGGACAGCACCCACACCATCGGGTCGACCCCGACCGCCTGGCCGATGTCCGCCATCTGCGCGGGCACGTCGAAGTCGGCCGCCCGCAGGTCGATGTCCACCCCGCTCGCCAGCGCCACGTGCCCGAGGTCGGCCACCAGCCCGTCGCTCACGTCGATCATCGCGGTGGCACCGAGCTCCGCGCCGGACGGCCCCGCGTGGTACGGCGGCTCGGGGCGGCGGTGGGCCTCGACGAAGGCCCGCGGCGAGCGGAAGCCGCGCTGCAGCACCGTCAGGCCCGCCGCCGACCAGCCGAGCCAGCCGGTGACCGCGACCACGTCGCCCACCTGGGCACCGGCGCGCGTCACCGGCGCGCGCCCCTGAAGGTCCCCGAGCGCCGTGATGGCCAGCGTGATGGTGTCCCCGCGCACCACGTCACCGCCGACCACCGTCGCGCCGGCCACCTGGCACTCGTCGCGCAGCCCGTCCATCAGCTCGGTGGCCCAGGTGGTCGGCAGGTCCGCCGGCGCGACCAGGCCGAGCAGGATCGCGGTCGGCACCGCGCCCATCGCGGCCACGTCGGCGAGGTTCTGCGCGGCCGCCTTGCGGCCCACGTCGTACGCGGTGGACCAGTCCCGGCGGAAGTGCCGGTTCTCGATGAGCACATCGGTGGTCGCCACCACCCGGCCGTCCGGGGCCTTCACCACGGCGGCGTCGTCGCCCGGGCCGAGGTCGACCGCGTCGGTGAGCGGCACCCGGGCGGTCAGCTCCCTGATGAGTCCGAACTCGCCGAGCTCGCCCACGGTCCCCTGCATCTGCCGTCCTCCCGGTCGCGCCCGGCCGGGCGCCTACGTCCTGCGGCCACGCCGCCTCGCGCGCAGCGTACGCCCTCCGACGGTGCCGAGGTCTCCCCTCCCCGGCCCACCGGGGGGTAGCGTGGTGATCAGTCTGCCGTGAACCCGTTCGCCACCCGACATCCGACCGGGCGAGCACGGCCGTGATCCCCGTACCCAGCCGCCCGGAGGTCCCCGTGGTACAGGCCTACATCCTGATTCAGACCGAGGTCGGCAAGGCCAGCGCCGTCGCCGAGTCCATCGCCAAGATCCCCGGCGTCCTCCAGGCCGAGGACGTCACCGGACCGTACGACGTGATCGTCCGGGCCGAGGCCGACACCGTGGACGACCTCGGCCGTCTGGTCGTCGCCAAGGTCCAGCAGGTCGAGGGCATCACCCGCACCCTGACCTGTCCCGTGGTCCACCTGTAGGACCCGCATACCATCGGCGGGTGACCCGAGAACTCCGCGCCCCCCGCTTCCTGGCGGCACTGCCGGCCCCCGTCCGGTGGCTGGCGGTGCCGACCGCGCTCACCTGCACCGTCGTGGTGCTGGTCGGCAGCTGGAGCACGCCCGAGAAGATCGAGACGCCGAACCCGGCCCCCAAGGCCGCCGGCTACTGCCGGGCCCTCGCCGAGGCGCTCCCCCAGGAGCTGTTCGGCCGTCCGCGCAAGGACCCCACCCCCGCCTCGCCGTTCGTGGCCGCCTGGGCCAGCTCGCCGAAGGTGGTGCTGCGCTGCGGCGTGGACCGGCCGGAGGCCCTGAACGGACCGGCCGCCGCGGACACCTCGCCGATGATCGACGACGTGACCTGGTGGCCGCAGGAGCTGGGGGACGGCGGCTACCGCTACACCACCACGATGCGCAAGGCCTACGTGGAGCTCACCGTGCCCAAGGGCTCGTTCGCCAACCCGATGGACGTGGTCGCCGTGCTCTCCCCCGTGGTCGCCGCCAACATCCCCTGACCGAACAGGACCGGACCGCGCACGCACGGGGGCGGCCCCGGAACCCCGGGACCGCCGTCGCACCGTCGGCGCGGGTCAGCGCAGGCCGGTCGAGCGGCGCAGCGCCGCCTGCAGCAGCCGGTCCACCAGCTCCGGGTACGACATCCCGCTGGCCTCCCACATCTTCGGGTAGGCCGAGATCGGGGTGAAGCCGGGCATGGTGTTGACCTCGTTGACCATCCAGCTGCCGTCGTCCAGCAGGAAGAAGTCCACCCGGGCCAGGCCCTCGCAGCCGAGCGCCTCGAAGGCCTCGATCGCCTGGCGGCGGATGTCGGCGGTCTCCCCGGCGGTGAGCTCGGCCGGGATCCGGACCTCGGAGGAGTCGATGTACTTGGCCTCGAAGTCGTAGAACTCGTAGCCGCCGCCGACCAGGACCTCGGCCGGGACGCTCGCCCGCGGGCCGTCCTCGAACTCCAGCACCGCGCACTCCAACTCGCGGCCGGAGACACCCGCCTCGATGATCAGCTTGGGGTCGTGGCGGCGCGCCTCCTCGATCGCGGCATCGAGGTCGGAGAGGTCCTTGACCTTGCTGATGCCGATGCTGGAGCCGGCCCGGCAGGGCTTCACGAACAGCGGCAGGCCGAGGCCGGCGACGCGCTCGCGGACCGCGGCCCGGCCCTCCTCGGTCTCCCACTCGCGCGGCCGGACCACGGTGTACCGCCCGACGCCGAGGCCGTGCGAGGCCAGCAGGCGCTTGGTGAACTCCTTGTCCATGCCCGCCGCGCTGGCCAGCACGCCGTTGCCGACGTACGGCACACCGGAGAGCTCCAGCAGGCCCTGCAGCGTGCCGTCCTCGCCCCACGGGCCGTGCAGCAGCGGGAAGACCACGTCCACCTCGCCGAGCGCCTTGGGGGCGGCACCGGGCTCGCTCCAGACCACCTCGCGGGTGCCGGGGTCGACCGGCAGCGCGACCCGGCCCTCGGTGGACTCGGCGACGTGCTCGACGTCCGGCAGCCGGCCGTCGGTGATCGCCATCCGGGCCGGCTCGTCGCTGGCCAGCGCCCAGCGGCCCTCGTGGGTGATGCCGATCGGCAGCACCTCGTACTTGTCGCGGTCGATCGCCCTCAGCACGCTGCCCGCGGTGGAGACCGAGATGGCGTGCTCGGAGCTGCGGCCGCCGAACACGACGGCGACCCGCGGCTTCGCGGACGGGTTCTGGGAGGTCTGTTCGATGCTCATATCGCGACAGAGGGTACCCCGAGGCGGGTTTCGGGACAGTGACCGACCCGACCGACCCGACCGGCCCGGACCGCCGCCGGTGCCCGGCCGGGCCGTCAGCGCCGTTCGGGCTTGGCCGAGCGGGACATCAGCGCCCGCAGCGCCTCCTGGGTGGGCCGTCCGTTGTGCACGACGTCCACCACCGCCTCGACGATCGGCATGTCGACGCCGTTGCGCCGGGCCAGGTCGAGCACCGATTCGCAGGACTTGACGCCCTCCGCGGTCTGCCGGGTGGCCGCGATGGTCTCGGCCAGCGACATGCCCCGGCCCAGGTTGGTGCCGAAGGTGTGGTTGCGCGAGAGCGGCGAGGAGCAGGTGGCCACCAGGTCGCCCATGCCGGCCAGGCCCGCGAAGGTGTACGGGTCGGCGCCGAGCGCCAGCCCGAGCCGGGTGGTCTCGGCGAGCCCCCGGGTGATCAGGGTCGCCTTGGTGTTGTCGCCGAGCCCCATGCCGTCGGCCATGCCGACCGCCAGGCCGATCACGTTCTTGACCGCCCCGCCCAGCTCGCAGCCGATCACGTCGGTGTTGGTGTACGGCCGGAAGTACGGCGTGTGGCAGGCCGACTGGAGCCGCTTGGCGACCGCCTCGTCGGTGCAGGCGACCACGCTGGCGGCGGGCTGCCGGTTGGCGATCTCCCGGGCCAGGTTGGGCCCGCTGACCACGGCGATCCGCTCCTGGCCGACCCCGGCGACCTCGGCGACGACCTCGCTCATCCGCTTCGCGGTGCCGAGCTCGATGCCCTTCATCAGGCTGACCAGGACGGTCTGCGGCTCCAGCAGCGGCGCCCAGGCGGCGAGGTTCTCGCGCAGCGTCTGCGAAGGCACCACCAGCACCGCGAAGTCCGCGCCGGCCAGCGCCTCGGCGGGGTCGGTGGTGGCCCGGACGGTGTCCGGCAGCCGGACCCCGGGCAGGTAGTCCGGGTTGGTGTGGGTGGCGTTGACGGCGTCCGCCAGCTCCCGGCGGCGGCCCCAGAGGGCCACCTCGCAGCCGGCGTCGGCGAGCACCATCGCGAACGCGGTACCCCAGGAACCGGTGCCGAACACGGCGCAGCGGGTCACTTGGCTTCCTCCCCTGCCTCGTCGGTGCCACGGCCGCCGCCCTCGCGGCGGGCCGCGGCGGCGGCCCGCAGCCGGGCCGCTTCCCGCATGTCGTACCGCTCCGCGGGCGGTTCCTCGCCCCGGATGTCGGCCAGCACCGCGGTGATCGCCGTCATGATGTCCTCGGTCGCGTCCCTGAGCACCTGGGCGGTCAGCTCCTGGCCCTGGTACTTGCTCAGGTCGACGGCCGGTCCGGCCGCCACGACCACCCGGTGGCGCGGGAACAGGTTGAACCTGCTCTTCCCCCCACCGCCCCGGCCGTACGGCGGGATGATCTCGTGCGCGCCCCAGTGGGCCACCGGGATGACCGGCGCACCGGTCATCAGCGCCACCCGGGCGACCCCGCTCTTGCCGGTCATCGGCCACAGGTCCGGATCCCGGGTGAGCGTTCCCTCCGGGTAGAACTGCACGCACTGGCCGCTGTTGACCGCGTCGATGGCGGACCGGAAGGCCTGCGCCGCGTCGGTCGACTCGCGGAACACCGGGATCTGGCCGGTCTTGCGGAGCATGAACCCGATGAACGGGATCGAGAACAGCGAGGACTTGCCGAGGATCCGGGGCGGCCGCCCGCTGTTGTACTGCCAGTGCGCGTACACCACCGGGTCGATGATCGAGTTGTGGTTGACCGCGGCGATGAAACCGCCCCGCTCCGGCAGGTGCTCCCAGCCCCGCCAGTCGGGCTTGACCAGCGCGGTGTTCACCGGCTTCACCAGCACGGCCGCAAAGCGGTACCAGAAGCCGTAGTCGGCGTTGCCGAAGCTGGCGTACGAGCGGCGGGCCACCCCAGGTCCTCCTCATTCGTGCGGCACGTGGGGTGCCGCGGTCGATCTCGCTTCCGCCGCCCTCTCGGGGCGCGGGCGCGGAACAGTGTCGCCCGACCGCTCGCCGGCTGTCGAGCAACCGCGCCCGGACGTCCGGCGGGCGTGATCAAACGCACGTCCGCACAGCTCGGACGGCCTGGCGAGGGCTCCGGGACCGGCGTCACAATGACGCCGATGACCCAGGACACCGTACGCCTCGGCAGGCCCGTCGCGCCCGCCGCACCCGCCGCCGACTGGTCGCTGGTAGTGCCGCTCAAGCGGCTCGCCGGGGCCAAGTCCCGGCTGGCTCCGTTCGCCGGCCCGCACCGCCCCGACCTCGCACTCTCGTTCGCCCTGGACACCGTCGCGGCCGCGCTGGCCGCACCGGGGACCGGCCGGGTGCTGGTGGTCACCCGGGACGCCGGGGCCGGGGCGCGGCTGGCGGCGCTCGGCGCCCTGGTGGTCGACGACGAGCCCGGCGGCGGCCTCAACGAGGCCCTGGCGCACGGCGCGGCGGCCGCGCTGGCCCTCGCGCCCCACGCGCCGCTGGCCGCCCTCTCGGCGGACCTGCCGGCCCTGCGCCCGGCCGAGCTGGGCCGGGTGCTGGCCGCCGTCCCGGCGACCGGCCGGGCCTTCCTGCCGGACGCGCCCGGGCTGGGCACCACCCTGCTGGCCTGCGCCCCGGGCAGTCCGCTCGACCCCGCGTTCGGGGACGGCTCGTGCGCCCGGCACGCGGCCGGCGGCGCCCGCGAACTGCGGCTGTCCGGCGTGGAGTCGGTCCGCCGGGACGTCGACACCGGCGAGGACCTGGCCGAGGCGTTGGCGCTCGGCGTCGGACCGCACACCCACGCCCTGGCCACCCGCCTCGGCTACCTGCCGCGGCAGGGGCCGTCCGGCGCACCGCTGCCCGGCTGAGACGCCACCGGGGACTGTCGGTGCCCCTCGCTATGCTGCTGGCATGCAGGCCACCGCGTTCACCTTCGACCCCGCCACCCGGGCCGGCTCCGTGCTGCTCGACGACGGGACCCCGGTGCCGTTCGACGCGGCCGCCTTCGACGCCGGCGGGCTGCGGCTGCTGCGCCCGGGCCAGCGGGTGCGGATCCGCACCGAGGGCGCCGGTGACGCCCGGCGGGTGGTCTTCCTGACGCTGCAGACCTTCCCGGACCCGGCCGCGGACTGACCGGGGCGGCGGCGCCCTCAGCAGCCGCGGAGCCACCGGGAGCCGCGGCCGCGGGGGGAAATCCCGGAAAAGCGATAAGCCGTGGCACCACCCTGCCGGGAATTCCCGGAGGAGGGCGGCGCCACGGCTCGCGAAGGCCGTCCGACGACGACGCGCACCGACTACTTGGCGGTGGTCTTGCGCGCGGTGGTCTTGCGGGTGGTGGTCTTCTTCGCCGGCGCGGTCTTCTTGGCCGTGGCGGTCGCCTTCTTGGCGGTCGCGGTGGTCTTCTTGGCGGCGGCGGTGGTGGTCGCCTTCTTGGCGGCGGCGGCCGTCTTCTTGGTCGCGGTCGCGGTGGTCTTCTTCGCGGCGGCGGTGGTGGTGGCCTTCTTGACGGCGGCCGTCTTCTTGCTCGCGGCCGTCTTGGTGGCGGCGGCCTTGGTCGCGGTCGCCTTGGTGGCGGTCGCCTTGGTGGCCGTCTTCTTGGCAGCGGCCTTCTTCGCCGGGGTGGCGGCAGCGGCGGCGGCAGCGGCCGTGGCGGCGCGCTTGGTGGCGGCACGCTTGGCGGCCGGGGTGGCGGCGACACCGCTCTTGCCCGGGGTGAGGGAGCCCTTGGGCGCCTTCTTCACCGAGGGGCCTTCCTTCGGCAGCTTCTTGGCGCCGCTGACCAGGTCCTTGAAGCCCTGGCCCGGACGGAAGCGGGGCACCGAGGTCTTCTTGACCTTGACCTTCTCGCCGGTCTGCGGGTTGCGGGCGAAGCGCGCGGAGCGCTCCACCTTCTCAAAGGTGCCGAAACCGGTGACCGAAACACGGTCGCCGGCCACGACGGCGCGCACCATGGTGTCGAGCACTGCGTCGACGGCCTCTGCGGCAGCCTTGCGACCGCCCAGCTGCTCGGCCACCGCTTCGACAAGCTGAGCCTTGTTCACGTCTTCCCCTTCAGAAACGGGCGCCGGATGATTCCATCCGTTCATTTCGCACGTTAGGTATGTATCTGCGGACTTTCAATTACCAAACGCGCGAATCACCCTAGTGTCGCAATGGATTTGCGCGTCGGCGACCTCAGACGACGGGCGGGCGCCCCTCGTCGAGGTCCTGCACAAAGCGACTCAACCGCCGCGCCGCCTCCGGAAGATCGCGCTTGGCGGCCTCGGTGACGATGAGCAGTTGACGGGTGAGAGCGGTCTTTGCATCGGCAGACACGTTCAGCGCATGCACGCGGTCGTGAGCTTGCTTCAACCGCTCGGCCACAAGCGCGAAGAGCGCTGCGACTTCCGGGTCGTCCGGCCCCTCAGCAGCTGAGGTGGCGGCGTCCGGCCGATCGTCAATTCGGCGTTCGGATCCCCGGCCCGTGGACTCCGGTGACGCGGGTTCGCCGCCCGCGTACGGAGGTTCATGGTGCCGGTGCATGCACTGATTGTGCCATCTACGCGCAGTTGTGCATGCGCGGGGCCCTCCGCGGCAAAACCGAATCGTCAATCCGGGGCCCGCGGACGGGCACAACTCCCGCCCCGGAACGGCGGATGGCCCGCCCCCCCGAGGGGGGAGGCGGGCCATCCGGCGGTTCGTCAGAATGCTTGTTCAGAACGGGTGATCAGGCCGCCGGCAGGGTGCGCGGCTTGAACGAGGGCCGGCCCGCTTCGAAGGCCGCGATGTCGGCCTCGTTCCGCAGCGTGATGCTGATGTCGTCCAGGCCGTTGAGCAGCCGCCAACGGAGGTTGTCGTCCAGTTCGAACGGCGCGGTGATGCCCTCGGCCCGCACCTCACGGGCCTCCAGGTCGACGGTGACGGGGGCGGTCGGGTCCGCCTCGGTCAACGCCCAGAGCCGTTCCACGGTCTCCTGTGGGAGGACCACGGTGAGCAGGCCGTTCTTCAGCGAGTTGCCGCGGAAGATGTCGGCGAAGCGCGAGGAGATCACGGCGTGGAAGCCGTAGTTCTGCAGGGCCCAGACGGCGTGCTCGCGGGAGGAGCCGGTGCCGAACTCGGGGCCGGCCACCAGGACGGTGGCGCCCTGCCGCTCGGGCCTGTTGAGGATGAACGACTCGTCCCGGCGCCAGGCCTCGAAAAGGCCGTCCTCGAAACCGGAACGGGTGACTTTCTTCAGCCAATGGGCGGGGATGATCTGGTCCGTGTCGACGTTGCTGCGGCGCAGCGGCACGGCCCGCCCGGTGTGGGTGGTGAACTTCTCCATGCTGCTCAGACCTCCACGGCGGCGGGGGACGCCAGATCGGCGGGGGCCGCGAGGCGGCCCAGGACGGCGGTCGCGGCGGCGACCTGGGGCGAGACCAGGTGGGTGCGGCCGCCCTTGCCCTGGCGGCCCTCGAAGTTGCGGTTCGAGGTCGAGGCGCAGCGCTCGCCGGGGGCGAGCTGGTCCGGGTTCATGCCCAGGCACATCGAGCAGCCCGCGTGCCGCCACTCGGCGCCGGCCGCGGTGAACACCTTGTCCAGGCCCTCCTCGACGGCCTGGAGGGCGACCCGGACGGAGCCCGGGACGACCAGCATCCGCACGCCGTCGGCGATCCGGCGGCCGCGCAGCAGGTCGGCGGCGGCGCGCAGGTCCTCGATCCGGCCGTTGGTGCAGGAGCCGACGAAGACCGCGTCGACCGCGACCTCGCGCAGCGGGGTGCCGGCCTCCAGCCCCATGTAGGCGAGGGCGTTCTCGGCGGCGGTCCGCTCCTGCGGGTCGGCGAAGGAGGCCGGGTCCGGCACCGAGGCACCGAGCGGGGCGCCCTGGCCGGGGTTGGTGCCCCAGGTGACGAAGGGGGTCAGCTCGGCGGCGTCGATGAAGATCTCGTGGTCGAAGACCGCGTCCTCGTCGGTGCCCAGGGTCCGCCAGTACTCGACCGCGGCGTCCCAGTCCTCGCCCTGCGGGGCGTGCGGGCGGCCCTTCAGGTAGGCGAAGGTGGTCTCGTCCGGGGCGATCATGCCGGCCCGGGCGCCCGCCTCGATGGACATGTTGCAGATGGTCATCCGGGCCTCCATGGAGAGGCCGCGGATCGCCGAACCCCGGTACTCCAGGACGTAGCCCTGGCCGCCGCCGGTGCCGATCCGGGTGATGATCGCCAGGATGAGGTCCTTGGCGGTGACGCCCTCGGGCAGTTCGCCCTCGACGGTGATCGCCATGGTCCGGAACGGGGCCAGCGGCAGCGTCTGGGTGGCGAGCACGTGCTCGACCTGGCTGGTGCCGATGCCGAACGCCAGCGCGCCGAACGCGCCGTGGGTGGAGGTGTGGGAATCGCCACAGACCACGGTCGTACCGGGCTGGGTGAGGCCCAGCTGGGGGCCGACGACGTGCACGACGCCCTGCTCGATGTCGCCGAGGGAGTGGATCCGGACGCCGAACTCGGCCGCGTTCTTGCGCAGGGTCTCCAACTGGACCCTGGAGACCGGGTCGGCGATCGGCTTGTCGATGTCCAGGGTCGGGGTGTTGTGGTCCTCGGTGGCGATCGTGAGATCGGTGCGGCGGACCGTGCGCCCGGCCAGCCGGAGACCGTCGAAGGCCTGCGGGCTGGTCACCTCGTGGAGCAGGTGCAGGTCGATGAAGAGCAGGTCGGGCTCGCCCTCCGCGCGCCGCACGACGTGGTCGTCCCAGACCTTCTCTGCGAGTGTCCGTCCCATCGGATTCCCTCCAGCCGGCCGCGTTGCCGGCCTTCTCGTGTCGTCGAGGTCAAAGCTGTCGCGGCCCGGTGCGGCATGCGACGAGCGACCTGCACACCGGATCGGTGTCCACGATGCGGACACCTCGGCGGGGTCGCATCCTGGATGCCTCCCGGGCTGCTGCATCCAGAGTGGCGCTTTTCGCAGAAGATTGAACTTGCGTCTCGCGGAATGAGACTGCAGTCTTAGCGCATGGACAACTCTAGCGGCGTCGGCGTGCTCGACAAGGCCGCTCTGGTGCTGAGCGCACTGGAGTCGGGCCCCGCCACGTTGGCGGGGCTGGTCGCCGCCACCGGTCTGGCGCGCCCCACGGCCCACAGACTCGCCGTCGCACTCGAACACCACCGTCTGGTCACCAGGGACATGCAGGGCCGGTTCATCCTCGGCCCGCGCCTGTCCGAACTCTCCGCCGCGGCGGGCGAGGACCGGCTGCTCGCCACCGCGGGCCCGGTCCTGACCCACCTGCGCGACGTCACCGGCGAGAGCGCACAGCTCTACCGCCGGCAGGGCGAGATGCGGATCTGTGTCGCGGCCGCCGAGCGGCTCTCCGGTCTGCGGGACACCGTCCCGGTCGGCAGCACCCTGCCGATGAAGGCCGGCTCGGCCGCCCAGGTCCTGCTGGCCTGGGAGGAGCCCGAGCGGCTGCACCGCGGCCTCCAGGGCGCCCGGTTCACCGCCACCGCGCTGAGCGGTGTCCGGCGGCGGGGCTGGGCGCAGTCGATCGGCGAGCGGGAGCCGGGCGTCGCCTCCGTCTCCGCGCCGGTCCGCGGCCCCTCCAACCGGGTCGTGGCCGCCGTCTCGGTCTCCGGGCCGATCGAGCGCCTGACCCGCCACCCCGGGCGGCTGCACGCCCAGGCCATCATCGAGGCCGCCAACCGCCTCACCGAGGCCCTGCGCCGCAGCTGACCCGCCCGTCCCCCACCCGCCCCCACGCCTCCCCCGCAC
>NZ_JZWY01000385.1:0-2660 GCF_000966955.1 Streptomyces sp. NRRL S-495 | reverse complement strand
TCCCCCGCTCCCGCCGTTCCCGCCCGAGCCGGCCGGCCCGGCACCGGCCGGGGGCCCCGGCCACCGGGCCCGGCGCGGCCTGCTGCGCGGGCGGCTGGCCCTGGTCACCGCCGTCGCCGCGGTCGCCGCCGTCCTCGGCGGGGTCACCGGCGGCGTCGTCGCCGCCCAGGGCCACGGCTCGGTGAGCCGCAGCGGCACCGTCGCCAGCCCGGTCGCCGCCCGTTCCGACGGCAGCGCCGACGTCGCCGCCGTCGCGGCCGCCGTCTCGCCCAGCGTCGTCCAGATCACGGTGCAGACCGCGAACGGGACCGCCACCGGCACCGGCGTGGTCCTCACCGCCGGCGGTCAGATCCTCACCAACTACCACGTGGTCTCCGGCGCGGCCGACGGCGGCCGGATCACCGTCACTTTCCACGACGGCTCCACCGCCACCGCCGCCCTCACCGGCACCGACAAGAGCCTGGACGCCGCCGTGATCGCCGCGAGCGGCGCCAAGCAGCTCACCCCCGCCGTGCTCGGCGACTCCTCCGCCGTCTCGGTCGGCGACCCGGTCGTCGCCATCGGCAACCCCGAGGGCCTCACCGGCACCGTTACCTCCGGCATCATCAGCGCCGAGCACCGCGAGGTCACCGTCCAGCTCGACGAGGGCACCACCAGCGGCAACGGCGGCTTCGGCCTCCCCAACCTGCCCGGACTGCGCGGCAGCACCCCGCAGAGCAGCGGCAGCACCGCCACCTACCAGGCCTTCCAGACCGACGCCGCGCTCAATCCGGGCAACTCCGGCGGCCCGCTGATCAACGCCGCCGGGCAGGTCATCGGCATCAACTCGGCCATGTACTCGCCGAGCGGATCGAGCGCCACGGCCGGCGGCAGCGGGGCCGGCAGCGTCGGCCTCGGCTTCGCCATCCCGATCGACGACATCAAGCAGGTGCTGCCCGAGCTGCAGTCCGGCCAGAACGTCTGAGCACGTCCGACAATTGACCCGAGCAGGGCCTCCCGCCACCAGAAAGGGCAACCGCCGATGACCCCGTCCGCCGACGACCGCACCCCCGCCGAGCCCGGGCAGCAGAGCACCGCCCGGCTCCTCGTGGTCGACGACGAACCCGCCCTCCGGGACGCCCTGGAGAGCAGCCTCGTCTTCGAGGGCTACGAGGTCGCCACCGCCACCGACGGCTACGAGGCCCTCGAATCCGTCGAACGCGACCGGCCGGACCTCGTCCTGCTCGACATCATGATGCCCCGGATGGACGGCCTCACCGCCGTCCGCCGGATGCGCTCGCGCGGCGACACCGTCCCGGTGCTGATGCTCACCGCCCGCGACGCCGTCGGCGACCGGGTCACCGGCCTCGACGTCGGCGCCGACGACTACCTCGCCAAGCCCTTCGAACTCGACGAGCTGCTCGCCCGGGTGCGCGCCCTGCTGCGGCGCAACGCGCTCGCCACCGAGGCCGCCGCCCGGGCGGCCGCCGTCGAGGAGGAGACCGACGTCCTGGCCTTCGCGGACCTGCGGATGAACACCGCCACCCGCGAGGTCACCCGCTCCGGCCAACCCGTCGAACTGACCCGCACCGAGTTCATGCTGCTGGAGATGTTCCTCGCCCACCCCCGCCAGGTGCTCACCCGGGAGCAGATCCTCAAGGCGGTCTGGGGCTTCGACTTCGAGCCCTCCTCCAACTCGCTGGACGTGTACGTGATGTACCTGCGCCGCAAGACCGAGCAGGGCGGCCTGCCCCGGGTCATCCAGACCGTCCGCGGGGTCGGCTACGCGCTCCGCCCGGCAGCCGGCACCGCGGCGTGAGCCCCACCGTCCCGCCGCCGCCACTCGCCCCACCGCGCATCCCGCGTCGCCGCGGCCGCCTCAGCACCTGGTACCGCGCCCGCTCCCTGCGCAGCCGGTTCGCCCTGCTCACCGCGGCGGCGGTCGCGGTGGCGATCGCGGCCTCGGCGCTGGCCTGCTGGTTCATCGTGGAGAAGCAGCTGTACGACCAGGTGCGGAACGACCTGCAGAGCGTTCCCCCGCCCCAGGCTGCGACCTTGCAGCGCCCGTGCCCGTCGACCCCCGAGGCCGCCCTCGCGCAGGCGCAGACCGACCAGACAGCGGGCGATCTCCCGATGCTCCCGCGTGGCGGACCGGCTCCCCGGGACACCCAGTTCGTCTGGGCCGACCAGGGCTGCGTCTCCGTCCCGTACGGCGCCACCCGTGCCATCGTGATCCAACCGGGCGACATGGCCTCGGCGCTGTCGCTCAAACCCAACCAGGCGATCATCCGCGACGGCAGATACACCAACGGCGACCCCGCGATGGTCCGCCTCACCCTGGGTCGGGGCCCCGCCCACAACTCGATCGTGGTCATGGTCGCCACCCCGACCAAGCCCGTCGAGGAATCCCTCCGCCAGCTCGCCTTCCTGCTCGGCGGGGTAGCCCTCGGCGGTGTCATCCTCGCCGGTCTCGCCGGGCGACTGGTCGCCCGCTCCGCCCTCAAGCCGGTCGACCACCTCACCGACGCCGTCGAGCACATCGCCCGCACCGAGGAGGTCGGCACCACCATCCCGGTCCAGGGTGACGACGAGATCGCCCGGCTCTCCACCTCCTTCAACTCCATGAGCACCGCCCTCGCCAACTCCCGCGAACGGCAGACCCGGCTGATCGCCGACGCCGG
>NZ_JZWY01000384.1:0-25005 GCF_000966955.1 Streptomyces sp. NRRL S-495 | reverse complement strand
CACCAACGTCGACCTGCTGATCCGCAGCGACGACACCGGCCGGCCGCTCCCGCCCGCCACCCGCACCAAGCTGCTCGGCAACATGAAGGCCCAGATGCAGGAGCTCACCGTACTGATCGGCGACCTGCTCCAGCTCTCCCGCCCGGACTCCCCCAAGCCGGTCCGCACGCTCTCCGTGGTTGCCGTGCACGAGATCGCCGAACGGGCGGTCGAGCGTGCCAAGTTGCGCGGCCCGGGGCTGGTCTTCGAGACCTCCACCGAGCCCTGGTTCGTCCACGCCGACGCCGCCGGCCTGGAGCGGGCGGTGATCAACCTGCTGGACAACGCGGTCAAGTACAGCCCGCCCGGCGGCACCATCGCCGTCCGGCTCGACCAGGGCGTGCTGACCGTCCGCGACCACGGTCCCGGCATCCCGCAGGACGAACTGCCCTACGTCTTCGACCGGTTCTGGCGCTCCCCGTCCTCGCGCCAGCTCCCGGGCTCCGGCCTCGGCCTGTCGATCGTCGCGCAGACCGTCCGGGAAGCCGGCGGCGAGGTGTCGCTCGGCCCGGCCCAGGACGGCGGCCCGGGCGCGCTGGCCACCGTCCGGCTCCCCGGCGGCCCCTCCCCCGACTGAACGCGCAGGCCCGAACCGCGGGCACGAAAAAAGGGCGGGGCGCCCCGACAGCGCCCCGCCCCGGCCGGCTCACGGCCAGCGACCATCGACTCAGTCGATGGTGCTGCCCGGGCCGATGACCTTGATGCGGTCCTGCGCCGGCGCCTTCAGCGGCGCGGCGGCCGAGCTGTTGGCACCGAGGTAAGCGGCGAAGACGTCCAGGTCGGAGGCGCCGACGAGCTTGTCGGTGCCGGCCGCGAAGGCCGGGAAGCCGTCGCCGCCGCCGGCCAGGAACTCATTGGCCGCGACCCGGTACTTGGCGGCCGGGTCGATCGGCGCGCCACCCAGGCGGATCGAGTCGACGACGACCCGGTCGGCGCCCTTGTTGCGCATGTCCAGGGTGTAGGTGAGGCCCTTGGACGGCTGCAGGATCTTCGGCGAGGCCTCGTTGGAGCCGCTCACCTGCTGCTGCAGCAGCTGTATCAGCTGGGCCCCGGTCAGCGTCTTGACCTGCATCATGTTGGTGAACGGCTGGACGGTGAACGCCTCGCCGTAGGTCACCACACCGTCGCCCTCGGCGCCGCTCTGCTTGTAGACGAGGTCGGAGCGGATGCCGCCGGGGTTCATGAAGGCGACCTGCGCGCCGCCCTTGTCGGCCGCCGCGAGGCCGGCCTGCTGAGCGTCGGCGATGACGTCGCCGAGCGGCTTCTCCGGGTCGCTGTTGCCACGGCCGTTGATGTCCGAGGCGATGTAGCCCAGCGGACGGTTGGCGATCGGGGCGGCGAGCTTGGAGTAGTGCGAGATCAGCTCCGTCATGTCCGGAGCCTTCTCGACGGTCCGGCGCACGATGTGGTTCTCGGCCTTGACCGACGGCCGGACGATCGCGCCGGTGCTCTTGTCGAGCTTCAGGTCGATCTCGGTGTACAGCCGGCCGAAGGAGGCGGCGCTGGTCACCGAACGCGGCACGCCCTGCGGGTCGGGGATGGTGCAGGCGTACGCGTTGTGGGTGTGGCCGGTGACGATGGCGCCGACCGCCGGGTCGATCCGCTTGGCGATGTCGACGATCGGGCCGGAGATGCCCTCGCCGGCCGCGCCGCAGTCGTAGTTGTAGGTGCTGCTGGCCGGCAGGCCGCCCTCGTGGATCAGCGCGACGATCGAGTTGACGCCCTTGGCCTTCAGCTCGGCGGCGTACCTGTTGATCGTGCTGACCTCGTTGGCGAACTTGAGGCCCTTGACACCCTCGGCGGTGACGATGTTCGGCGTGCCCTCCAGGGTGACGCCGATGAAGCCGACCTTCACGCCCTGCGACTTGGTCACCCAGTACGGGGCCAGCAGCGGCTTGCCGGTCTTCTCGTTGGTGACGTTGGCCGAGAGGTAGTTGAAGTTGGCGCCCTTGAACGTGCGCCCCTCCTCGTAGCAGCCGTCGGTCGGGTGGCAGCCGCCGTCCTGGAGGCGGAGCAGCTCGGCGGAACCCTCGTCGAACTCGTGGTTGCCGACCGAGGTGACGTCCAGGCCGAGCTTGTCCAGCGCCTCGACGGTGGGCTCGTCGTGGAACAGCGCGGAGGTCAGCGGCGAGGCGCCGACCAGGTCGCCGGCGGCGACGGTGATCGAGTCGTCGGCGGGGATCCGGGCCTGGCGCAGCGCGGTGGCCAGGTACTCGATGCCGCCGGCCGGGGTGCTGACCGGCTGACCGGTGGCCGGGTCGATCTCCCGGATGGTGCCGGAGGAACCGGCCGGGGGCTCCAGGTTGCCGTGCAGGTCGTTGATGGCCAGCAACTGGAGGTTGACGGTCTTGGGCTTCTTGGCGGTCGCGGCCTGGGCCGCGGACGGCATGGCCACCGTGCCGACGAGGCCGGCGGCGGCGACGACGGCCAACGCAGACCGTCGGGTTCTGACGGAGAGCATGTAGGGGGTCCCCTGCACCTGTGAGAGCGCCCAGCTGTGGACAGGCCCGGGCGCGCGAGACGAGTGTCGTTGCGCGAGTGCAGCCTAGGGTCAACGCGCGTAGCTGTCAGGCCCCTGGACGTAACGACAGGGTTACCTACTGACGAATCGTCGTCGGATTCTGACCGCCTCGCCGGGCCCGCTCCGCACCCGCACCGGCGCCCCAGGACGCCGGCCCGGGGCCCGGGAAAACGCCCCGGGCCCGCCGGATCCGGGCTCAGATCCCCGGCTCGGCCGCCAACTGATGGTCGGCGCGCACCCGTTCGGCCACCGCATCCTCGGTCATCGCCCGGTCGGTATAGACCAGTGGGCGCTCCGCCTCGGTGATGATGTGTTTCACCACCTGGACGTTGCCGTTGACGTCCCAGACCGCGATGCCCGGCGAAAGTGTGGGGATGATCTCCACCGCCCAGCGGGGCAGGCCGAGCACCCGCCCGGTGGCCCGCGCCTCCTCGGCCTTCTGCATGTAGATCGTCCGGGTGGAGGCCATCTTGAGGATCGCCGAGGCCTCCTTGGCCGCCGCCCCGTCGACCACGTCCGACAGATGGTGCACCACGGCCACGAAGGACAGGCCGAGTCGGCGGCCGAACTTCAGCAGCCGCTGGAACAGCTGCGCCACGAAGGGGCTGTTGATGATGTGCCACGCCTCCTCGACCAGGAAGATCCGCTTCTTGCGGTCCGGCCTGATCCAGGTGTGCTCCAGCCAGACGCCGACGATCGCCATCAGGATCGGCATCGCGATCGAGTTGCGGTCGATGTGCGACAGGTCGAAGACGATCAGCGGCGCGTCCAGGTCGATGCCGTCGGTGGTCGACCCGTCGAACATGCCCCGCAGGTCACCGTCGACCAGGCGGTCCAGCACCAGCGCCACGTCCAGGCCCCAGGACTGCACCTCGTCCACGGCCACCCCGAGCGACTCCACCGAGGACAGGTCGGGGCTGCGCAGGGTGTCGATGATGTCGTCCAGCACCGGCTGGCGGTCCCGGACCGTGGCCACCACATGCCCGTGCGCCGCCTTCAGCGCGAAGCCGGCCCGCTCCTCCAGACCGCGCCCCATCGCCACCTCGACGATGGTCCGCAGCAGCGACAGCTGCCCGGTCTGGGTGATCGCCGGATCCAGCGGGTTGAGCTTCACCCCGCCGTCCCTGGCCGCCATCGGGTCCAGCCGGATCGACTTTATGCCCAGCGCGTTGGCGATCAGGTTCCACTCGCCGACCCCGTCCTCGCCCTGCGCGTCCAGGACCACCACCTGCCGGTCCCGGAACCGCAGCTGGCGCAGCACATAGGTCTTCTCCAGCGCCGACTTGCCGTTGCCGGACTCCCCCAGCACCAGCCAGTGCGGGGCGGGCAGCTGCTGGCCGTACAGCTGGAACGGGTCGTACACGTACCCCTTGCCGCTGTACACCTCGCGCCCGATGATCACCCCGGAGTCGCCCAGCCCGGGCGCGGCGGTCGGCAGGTACACCGCCTGCGCCTGGCCGGTCGAGGTGCGCACCGGCAGCCGGGTGGTCTCCACCTTGCCGAACGCCAGGCTGGTGAACGCGTCGGTGAGGTTGCCGATCGCCATACGGGGGCCTCCAGATCAGTCGCTCGGCCGGGATCCGCTCAGCGGCGGATACCGGTGGCGAACGGCAGGGTGTTGACGAACGCGCGGTGGTGCTCGCGGTCGCACCACTCCAGCTTCAGATAGCTCTTGCCGGCCGAGGCCCGGATCGTCCGCTTGTCCCGGGCCAGCGCGTCCGGATTGCGCGAGGAGACCGTGATGTACCCGACCAGGTTGACGCCGGCCGCGCCGGACGCCAGGTCGTCGCCCCGCTGGTCCACCCGGCCGGTGTGGGCCAGGTCGCGCGGGTCGACCGTGCGGTTCATCTTGGCGGCGCGGCTGGCCTCCGCCTCGTCGTTGGTCTTCTCGGTGAGCATCCGCTCGATGGCGACATCGGTCGGTTCCAGGTCCATCGTCACCGCCACCGTCCGGATCACGTCCGGGGTGTGCACCAGCAGCGGCGCCAGGAAGTTGACGCCGACCGGGGTCAGCGGCCACTCCTTGATCCACGCGGTGGCGTGGCACCACGGCTCCCGGGTCGCCGACTCCCGGGTCTTCGCCTGGAGGAACTGCGGGTGCGTGGCGTCCAGCTCGGCCGGCCAGGCATTGCGCCTCGACATCGCCTGGAGGTGGTCGATCGGGTGGTCCGGGTCGTACATCGAGTGCAGCAGCGAGGAGAGCCGGGCCTGGCCCAGCGGCTGCCGCACCCGGATGTCCGCCTCCGCCAGCCGGGCGCAGATGTCGGTCAGCTCGCGGGCCATCACCGAGGCGAGGCCCTCGTCGTCCCTGGCCCGCCGGCCGGTGGCCGTCCGCCCCATCGCGTGCGCCTCGGCGGCGAGGTCCCGGGTGTAGTGCATGCACGCCACCAGGTACGCCCGGTGCTGCTCGGACGAGGTCGACACCATCGACTGCAACTGGTCGTACGAGTCCTTCAGCCAGTTCGGCGCGCCCGGGTCGCCGCGCCGCTCCACGTCCTTGGCGTGCGCGTCCGGGTCGGCCGGCAGGGTCCGGGCCAGGATCTGCAGCCGGGTCACGAAGCCGTCCCCGTTCGCGACGTGCTTCAGCAGCGTCCCGAACCGGTCGACCAGCGCTTCCTGGTCCTCCGAGTCGCGCAGCCCGACACCCGGGCCCTCGATCTCGATCGCCGCCGTCACCGTGCGCCGCTCCAGGTGCATCAGCACCGCGACCTCGTCCGGCCCGAACGGCGCCGAGAGCCAGCGCAGCCGCCCGACCCCGGGCGGCGGGCCGATCTCCACCTCGCGGCCGTCCAGCCGCGTCCCGGCATCGACCGCGTCCGACTTCCACACCGCCCGGCCGCTGCGGACCGTCCGCCGGTAGGTGCGGTTGATCTCCACCCACTTGTAGAAGGTCCGGCGCCGATACGGCACGTAGACGGCCGCGATCGCCAGCGCCGGCAGACCCACCAGACCCGCGATGCGCAACGGCAGGACCGGCATCAGCAGACCCCAGAGCATGCCGAGGAACGCGCCGAAGATGATCAGCACGATCTCGCCGGACTCCCGGTTCCGGCCGATCGGCGCGTTCGGGCGGGCCTTGCCGATCAGGTAGGTGCGGCGCTGGTGCACGTACGGCTGGGCGTACTGGGCCCCGTACTGGCCGAGCGGTTCGCTGCTCACTTACCCGTCACCCTCCCTTCGCTGGATTGCTGTCGCGGATCGGACCCGAGCCCTGGGCCGGCGGCCCGGCCTGCGGAGGCGGCGAGGGCGCCCGGGACGCGTGGGCGGCGATGCCCGGGGCGACCGAACCGCCGCCGGCACCCCCACCGCCGCCGCCCGCCTGCGGGCCGCGGTCGCCGTGCGTGCTGATGCCCTGCCGCATGAAGTTCGCGGTCCCGTTGATCATCGCCGACCCGGCGGACACCGCGCTCGCCCGGGCGTGGCGCATGTTCATGATCTCGTCGCCGAAGCCCGGCACGAAGCGGTAGACGGCGGCGCTCGCGAAGATCGACAGGAAGAGGATCGCCAGCCCCGACAGCACCCGGGCGAAGTCGTCGCTCGCCCCCGCCCCGGCCGACACCGCACCGGCCAGCCCGAGGATGATCACGATGATCGGCTTCGCCAGGTCCACCGCCAGCATCACCCCCGCCCAGCGGCGCACGTGCTTCCACAGCTGCTTGTCCACCAGCCCCGCGTACACCGCCGTCCCCAGCAGCGCGCCCACGTACAGCATCGCCGCCCGGATCAGCAGCTCGATCCAGAGCACCGCCGCGGCCAGCACGGCCACCAGCGAGGTGATGATCAGGATCAACGGCCCGCCGCCGATGTCACCCTTCTCCAGGGTGTCCGCGAACCCGCCCAAGTACGTCCCGGTGTCCGACTTCGTCCCCACCGCGATCGCCTTGGTCAGCCCGTCGGTCGCGCTCACCACCGTGTACAGGATCAACGGCGTGAACGCCGACGCGACCACCGTCAGCCAGAGGAACCCGATCGCCTCCGAGATCGCCGTCGTCAACGGCGCCCCGCGCACCGCCCGCTTGGTCACCGCGAGCAGCCACAGCACCAGCGTGACGACCGTCGACGCGGCGAACACCACCGCGTACTGCTGCAGGAACGACGCATTGGTGAAGTCCACCTCCGTCGTCCCGTCGATCGCCCCCGACAACTTCCGCACCACCCACACCGCCGCCTGCGCGCACCCCTTCGCCAACGCCCCCAACGGATCCGTCACCGTCCCGACGGTCCCGCTCCCGGGCAGGGACGCCCCGCCGCCCGGCTTGTCCACGCACAGAATGCCGTTGCCGGAGATAGGGAGATCGGGACAGCTCGCATTGGGCGTGGCCGACGGCGACGGGGTCGCCGTCGGGGACGGCTCGGCGAAGACGCGCTGCGCCGCGAGCAGGGCCCCGAGCTGCACGGTCGCCAGCGCTCCCGCCAGCGTCCCCGCGCGGCGGACGGCGGGCCGGACGGCACCGCCGGCGGCGGCCCCCCCGCGCCCCGCTCGGCGGCCGGCCGACTGGTCGGCGGTCAGGTCAACGGGCATAGCGGAAACCCCCGAACTGCTGGACGGCGCCGGTGATCTCCTCGGCGGTGGCGGCCTGTTCGTCGCCCGGCATGGGTGCGGGCCCCTGCCGGCTTGCGTAGTCCGTGAGCTTCCAGTCGCCACCCGTCCAGCGCAGATCGAGGGTGAGCGTGAACCAGCTCGCCACCACCGGCTGCACCGAGCGCTCGCCGGCCAGGCCGGTCAGACCGGCGCACCAGACCTCGACCTTGGTCTCGGCGTCGGTGTAGCCGACCGCCTTGGCGCCGACCGGAACGGTACGGCTGACGAAGGTGAGGCCCTTGGGCGCGCGGCCCTGGGCGTCCAGTCCGTAGCGGGCCACGGTGTCGGCGCCGAACCCCTGGTCCAGCCGGGACTGGAGGGCCTGGGCGGCGGCCGGGTCGGCGATGGTGGTGACGATGGTGTGGCGGCTGTCGGTGCGGAACATGTCGGCGGAGCCGATGGCCACGGCGTAGTTGGCGGCGGCGGACTGGGCGCCCTGCTCGGTGTGCGGGAAGCCGGCGGCGATGCCGTTGACGGTGGCGGTCACCGGCTGGTCCCCGCTGGGCGCGGGGCCCGCGCCGGAGGTGGCGGTGGCCGCGGCGGCCCGGTCGGCGGAGCGTCCGGCGGCGGCGGTGCCGGGGTCGGGCTTGCCCCGGTTGGCGATGGAGATCGCCAGGACGAGCAGGGTGACGACCAGCAGGACGGTCAGCAGGGTGCGCAGCGGACGTGCCTGACGGGCGTTCATCTGCGACGAGGGCTGTTCGCCGACCGGCAGCCGCGTACGGGTGTGCGGCTGGTCGTCGGACAACGGCACGGCGGCCCTCCTGGTGCGGGGAGCCGGGGGCGGCTCCGGGGGCCCCTCCGGCCGTGGGCGGGCGGGAGGGAAGGGGTGGTGGATGGATTCCCGGCGTGGCGCCGGGCATGCACGGATGCCCGGTCGGACGGTCCGGCAGTCGGACGGTCAGACGATCGGACAGGCCGACCGGCAAGGATGCCGCGCCGTCCGCCGGCGCGTCACGACGGTCCGCCCCATGGGCGCCGTCGGCTCCGCCTCGGCTGTCCGCTCCACCTGCCCGGCCCGCGCTGCCCGATCGTCAGATCGCCATGCCGTACACAATGGTGAACAGAGTGCCAAGTGATCCAATGATGAACACGCCGGTCAGGCCGGCGATGATCAGCCCCTTGCCCTGTTCGGCACCGAAGCTGTCACGCATCGCGGTGGCGCCGATCCGCTGCTTGGCCGCACCCCAGACAGCGAGGCCGAGGCAGGCCAGGATCGCCACGGCCATGACGACCTCGACCATCACCCGGGCCTCCGAGCCGAGACTCGCGAACGGACCCCAGTCCGGGGCGATCCCGCCGATGATGGTGTCGATATTCGGCTTCTTTGGAGGGTCCTCGGCCAGGTGGCCGATCGCGATGCTGTGCACGCTGCTCTGGTTCATTTCCATCTCACCGCCCGATCAGGCAAATTCAAGGGCCCAGACCCCGCCCGCGCGAAGGGTCGGTACCTATTCTTGGCCAGATCTGATGTCGACTTGGCTGCTTCTCGCGGATTGGTCGTGAGTCATCGGACACGTACGCGAGGATGTCCACCGTACGAAGGATAGCGCTCACTCTTTGTATCTCTGATGATTGCGGTGAGCAACGCCTTCCGGGACACTTCGACTGACGATTCGTCGGGATGGTGCTGATGGTACTCCGGAAGGGCGCTACGGCCGCCGCTGCCGCAGGAGTTGTCGCGGTCGGCTTCATCGGGCTGGTGACGTTCGGGACGTATGCGGCGAGCGGGACTCCGCAGCGCCAGGGCAATGCCGCCGGACTCTCCCCGGGAACCGTTCCGGCCGCGTACCAAGGGCCGATCGAACAGTGGGGACGGCTCTGCCCCGATCTCTCTCCCCCGTTGCTCGCGGCGCAGTTGTACCAGGAAAGCGGTTTCGACCCACGGGCCCGTTCCGGGGTCGGCGCGGAGGGATTGGCGCAGTTCATGCCGGGCACCTGGGCGGCGTACGGCACGGACGGCAACAACGACGGCCGGAAGGACCCCTGGGAGCCGCTGGACGCGATCGCCTCGGCGGCCACCTTCGACTGCGCGCTCGCCGCCTTCGTCGCCAAGGTCCCGGGCGACCGCCAGTCGAACATGCTGGCCGCCTACAACGCCGGGCCGGGCGCGGTGACGAAGTACCAGGGCGTGCCGCCGTACCGGGAGACCCAGGGGTACGTGCGGAACATCCTGGCCACGTCCCGCAGCTTCGCCTCCCCGGTCGCGCCGGTGGAGGTCTCCGCGCAGTCCGCCGGGGCGATCTACTTCGCCCAGGGCAAGCTCGGCACCCCGTACCTGTGGGGCGGTGACGGGCTGGCCTCGCAGAACGGGCGGTTCGACTGCTCCGGGCTCACCCGGGCGGCGTTCGAGAGCGTGGGCATCATCCTGCCCCGGGTCGCCAACGACCAGTGGTACGCGGGCCCGCACCCGTCCCGCGACCAGCTGCGTCCGGGCGACCTGGTGTTCTGGGCGACCGATCTGTCCGACCCGCGCTCCATCCACCACGTGGGCATCTACGTCGGCGGCGGATACATGATCAACGCCCCGCACACCGGCGCGGTGATCCGCTACGACAAGATCGACACCAAGGAGTACATCGGCGCCACCCGGGTGACCTCGGACGCCGCCCAGGCCCTGCCGAACCGCAACGCCGACGGCGGGGTGATCGCCCCGAGCCGCCCCGGCGACCCGGCCGCACCCGCCACCCCGGCCCCGGCCCCGGCCGCTCCCTCGGCCCCGGCGGCCCAGGTGGCGCAGGCGGCCCCGGCCGCCCGGCCCACCGCGGTCGCCGCCACCGGGCCGGCCGGTTCCGGTCAAACCCCCGCAAAGAACTGATCCCCGACCGCCCGGCCGGTGTGCGCGCGGCGTGGACGCTGAGTCAAGTTTCCATAACCGCGCGTTTCCGTGGAACGCTGTCCGTCGGTTATGACGTTGTGTCCGTTGGCCTTCCGTCAGCCGCCCTGACCTGGGCGACGGCGGACGGGCCACGGCCGGAACGATCCAGGTGCAGCGGACCAGAAGGAGGTGCGGCGTGTCGACGCCGCTTGCCGACACGACCAACCCCGACCTCGGCCTGCTCTACGCCGTCAACGGCCTGGCCAAACACGCCCCGGCCCGGCTGGACCACCTGGTCTCCTGGATCGGCGAGTACGGCATCCTGATCGGCCTGGCCCTGCTGGGCCTGGTGGGCTGGCTGCAGGCCCGACGGCGTCCGGACGCCCCGGTGGCGGTCGCCGGGCTGCTCTGGGCCCCGCTGTCGGTCGCCATCGCCGAGCTCGCCAACCTGCCGATCGCGGCGATCGTGGACCGCCCCCGGCCCTTCGTGGACCACCCCGACCTGGAGGTCCTGGTCGAGGGCAAGGCCGGCACCTACTCCTTCGTCAGCGACCACTCCACGATGTCGATGGGCATCGCGGTGGCGCTGTTCCTGGTGAACCGCCGGCTCGGCTGGATCGCCGGCGGCCTGGCCCTGCTGCAGGGCTTCTGCCGGATGTACATGGGCGTCCACTACCCCACCGATGTGATCGGCGGCTTCGCGCTGGCCGTCGCCGTGGTGCTGCTGCTGGCGCCGATCGCGATGGCCGTGCTCGTCCCGCTCTGCCACGCCCTGACCCGCACCCCGCTCGCCCCGCTGATCCGCGCCGGGCGGCGCGGCGAGCCCGGCGGCGGACGGGGGCGGCGCGGCGGCGGGACGCGCGGTGCGCTCCGCACCGAGGAGCCCCGGCCCGAGTCCGACCTGGCCGCGTGATCGGACAGACCCGCCCTACGCCGGGGCGGTATCGCTGCCGGTCAGGTGCTCCTCGGCCTCGCGGCGGGCGAGGTCGCGCGAGCGCCGGGCCGGGGAGAACCAGCCGCAGCTGCAGGTCGCGAAGCAGAAGGAACCGCGCTCGCTGATCGCGACACGGTGCTCGGGCATCCGGACGGTGCCGGGAAGGTCCGGCAGCTCACTGTGCACGTGGTTCACGGTAACGCGCCGGACCACCGGCGCGCGACGTCCGGAACGCGCCCGGTCCCGCGTAACCCCTCGTGCCCCAACTCGTTTGCCCGGAAAGAGCTCTGCCCACCCCCTGGTGGCCGGCGGGGCAGTCGGGCCCGAGGGGGTTTCGCGAGGATGAAGATGACCGACCAGCAGCGCACCGGCCGGGCGGAGCGGCGGCCGCGGCCGGCGGCGGGGGCCGTGCTGCTCGCCGCCGTCCTGACCGGCGCGGCCGGACTGGCCGGCTGCTCGCCGGACAGCGCCGGGGGCGCCTCGGCCGACCAGCAGGCGAGCAGCACCCCGGACCAGCTCTCCGCCGACCCGCTGACGGCGGTCCGCGGCACCGCGGACATCACCGGCCGGGCCGGCTCGGCGCACGCCGCCACCGAGCTGGTGACCGAGTCCGCCGACAAGAAGGCCGTCTTCACCGGCACCGGCGGCTACGACTACGTGAAGCGGATCGGCCGGCTGGAGGTGCAGGTGCCGCCCGGTGCCGCGACCACCGGCAAGATCGTCGAGGTGCTGCTGCCCGGCACCGTCTACCTCCAGAACAGCGGCGCCAAGGTGCCGGAGGGCAAGTGGGTCAAGCTGGACGTCCGCCAGCTGCCGGACGGCAACCTGGTCAGTGGCGGGGCCACCGACCCGGCCTCCGCCGCGGGCGCGCTGCGCGGGGCGCAGAAGGCCGAACCGGTGGGCACCGAGACGGTCGACGGGGTGTCCCTGAAGCACTACCGCGGCACCCTGGACCTGACCAAGGCGGCCGACGCGACCGGCGGCCGGGGCGGGGACGGCCTGCGGATGGGGGCGCAGACCTTCACCGTGAAGGACGTCCCCTACGACGCCTGGCTGGACGACCAGGGCCGGCTGCACAAGGTGGTCGAGGTCTTCACCTTCGCCGGGGTGGCCGGGTCCAAGGAGCCGAAGGACCAGGTGAAGGTGGTCTCGACCACCACGCTGACGGACTTCGGCAAGCCGGTGGAGGCCGCCGAGCCCGCCGCCTCGGACATCTTCACCATGAAGCCCGGTGAGAACCCGAAGTAGCTCGGCGTGGGAGGCCGCCGGTCCGGGTGGGCCCGGGAGTCCCGGAGCCCACCCGTTTCGGCGGCGCCGAGATGGCCCGTCCGTGCCATGTGGACGGGCTCCGAAGTGCCTAGGCTGGACGTCGGGTGGCTGCCGCCCGGGCTGGTGAGGCGCTGAAGGGGTGGTGCAGGTGATGGCGTCCACGGGCGACCGCAGCGGCGGCCACGACGACGCGGCCCTCGACGAGATCGAGCTGGCCGGTGAGCTGATGATCGCCGCCACGGCCAGCAGCGGTGACCGGCTGCCGACCGAGCGGATCGACGAGGTGCTGCTCGACCGGCCCGACGGCGGCCCGGCCGCCGAAGCGGCGCACGAGCTGCCGGACCAACGCGAGCTGCCGGACCCGCGGGACCCGTAGGCCCCGCGGCACCCGGGCCGTCGCCGCCGTCGGCCGTGCCGGGCTCAGCTGCGCAGCAGTCGGGCGATCGCCGCGGTGGCCTCGGCGACCTTGGCGTCCAGCTCGGTCCCGCCCTCCTCGGCGGCGGCCGCGACGCAGTGCCGCAGGTGCTCCTCCAGCAGGGAGAGCGCGAAGGACTGCAGGGCCTTGGTGCCGGCCGAGACCTGGGTGAGCACGTCGATGCAGTAGACGTCCTCGTCGACCATCCGCTGGAGGCCGCGGATCTGGCCCTCGATCCGGCGCAGCCGCTTGAGGTGCGCGTCCTTCTGGGCGCTGTAGCCGTGCGGCCCGTGACCGGTGTGGGCGGCCCCGGCGGCATCCGGGGAGACCGCGTGCTCGCCGTGCGGTTCCGCCCCGGGCGCCTGCTCCGGCCCGGTACGCGCTTGCGTGGTGGTCATCGGCCCGCCTTCGTCTGGGTGCCTGGGTGGCTGCGTCGGCCTCCAGTGTCCAACACCCGGGCCCGTCGTGGTGTTCCTCCGACGCCGTCGGCCCGGAGCGGGCCGGTGACCGGCCGGCGACGGGTCGACGACAGGTCGACGACGGGCAGCAGCGGGCCCGGGAGCGGCCGCGTCAGGCCCCGGTCGGCCCCGGGTTCCCCCGTCCGGGGAACACCCCGTCGTTCCGCCCGCACAGCAGGGGCAATCCGGGCGAGGTTCCGTCAGACTGGGGGCTCACGCCCGTACCTGTGGTGCATCGGACCCACCGCTGCGGCAGCCGAACGGAAGGGGAGGTTCCGGCTCCTTTTCGGCCACCCCGTTTGCGCGCCCACGCGCGGTTGCACCTAGCATCGTTCAGTCCCCTACCCCGCACATCGGAGATTTCCGTGCGTTTTAGCCTGACCCCGAAGGAGACGAGTTTCTACGACATGTTCGCCGCCGCCGCGGAGAACCTGGTCGTGGGCTCGAAGCTCCTGCTGGAACTGCTGGGATCAGACGTGTCGGCCCGCGCGGAGATCGTCGAGCGCATGCGCGCCGCCGAGCACGCCGGAGACGACACCACCCATGCGATCTTCCACCAGCTGAACTCGTCCTTCATCACGCCCTTCGACCGCGAGGACATCTACAACCTCGCCTCGTCGCTGGACGACATCATGGACTTCATGGAGGAGGCCGTCGACCTGGTCGTCCTCTATGACATCCAGACCCTGCCGAAGGGCATCGAGCAGCAGATCGAGGTCCTGGCCCGCGCCGCCGAGCTGACCGCCGAGGCGATGCCGAACCTGCGGAGCATGTCCAACCTGACCGAGTACTGGATCGAGGTCAACCGGCTGGAGAACCAGGCCGACCAGATCCACCGCAAGCTGCTCGCCCACCTCTTCTCCGGCCAGTACGAGGCGATCGAGGTGCTCAAGCTCAAGCAGGTCGTGGACGTCCTCGAACAGGCCGCGGACGCCTTCGAGCACGTCGCCAACACGGTGGAGACCATCGCGGTCAAGGAGTCCTGACCCCCGTGGACATGGCAGCACTCATCGCCGTCGTCGGCGTTGCGTTCTTCTTCACCTACACCAACGGCTTCCACGATTCGGCCAACGCGATCGCGACCTCGGTCTCCACCCGGGCGCTGACGCCCAGGGCGGCGCTGGCGATGGCCGCGGTGATGAACCTGGCCGGCGCCTTCCTGGGCAGCGGGGTGGCGCACACCGTCTCCCAGGGCATCATCGAGACCCCGACCGGCAACCAGGGGATGGCGATCCTGTTCGCCGCGCTGGTCGGAGCGATCGCCTGGAACCTCGTCACCTGGTACTTCGGCCTGCCCTCCTCCTCCTCGCACGCGCTGTTCGGCGGCATGGTCGGCGCGGCCCTGGCCGGCGGCACCGAGGTGATCTGGAGCGGCGTCATCGACAAGATCATCATCCCGATGATCGTCTCCCCGGTGGTCGGCCTGGTCGGCGGCTTCCTGGTGATGCTGGCGATCCTCTGGCTGTTCCGCCGGGCCAACCCGCACCGGGCCAAGCGCAACTTCCGGGTCGCGCAGACCGCCTCGGCCGCCGCGATGGCGCTCGCGCACGGTCTGCAGGACGCGCAGAAGACCATGGGCATCGTGGTGATGGCCCTGGTGATCTCGGGCCACCAGAGCCAGGACGACCCGATCCCGGTGTGGGTGAAGATCTCCTGCGCGACCATGCTCTCGCTCGGCACCTACGCCGGCGGCTGGCGGATCATGCGGACCCTGGGCCGGAAGATCATCGAGCTCGACCCGCCGCAGGGCTTCGCCGCCGAGGCCACCGCCTCGACCGTCATGTACATCACCTCGTTCGTCTTCAAGGCGCCGATCTCCACCACCCATGTGATCACCTCGGCGATCATGGGTGTGGGTGCCACCAAGCGGATCCGCGCGGTGCGCTGGGGCGTCGCCAAGAACATCGTGCTCGGCTGGTTCATCACCATGCCGGCGGCCGCCCTGGTCGCGGCGCTGGTGTACTGGTTCGTCCACCTGTTCTGGGGCTGACCGGACCGCCTGTCCGGACACGGAAACGGAAACGGAAACGGACAACAGGCACCGACACGGGCACGGACACGGACGCGACAGGGCCCGCCCCCCAGATCTCGGGGGGCGGGCCCTTTTCATGCTTCGCGGCGGCACCGCCATGCAGCACCGCGAAGCAGCCTGTGTCGCGCTGCCCGCGCGGTCCGGCGGTTTAGCCGAAGCGGCCGGAGATGTAGTCCTCGGTCGCCTGCACGGACGGGTTGGAGAAGATCCGCTGGGTGTCGTCGAGCTCGATCAGCTTGCCCGGCTGGCCGACGCCGGCCAGGTTGAAGAAGGCGGTGCGGTCACTGACGCGGGCCGCCTGCTGCATGTTGTGGGTCACGATGACGATGGTGAACTGGGTCTTCAGCTCGCCGATCAGGTCCTCGATGGCGAGGGTCGAGATCGGGTCGAGGGCCGAGCACGGCTCGTCCATCAGCAGGACCTGCGGCTCGACCGCGATGGCGCGGGCGATGCAGAGGCGCTGCTGCTGACCGCCGGAGAGGCCGGCGCCCGGCTTGTTCAGCCGGTCCTTGACCTCGTTCCAGAGGTTGGCGCCCTGGAGGGACTTCTCGACCTTGTCGTCCAGTACGGACTTCTTGCGGACACCCGAGAGCTTGAGACCGGCGATCACGTTGTCGTAGATCGACATGGTCGGGAACGGGTTCGGGCGCTGGAAGACCATGCCGACCGAGCGGCGGACGGCGACCGGGTCGACGCTGGTGCCGTACAGGTTCTCGTCGTCCAGGAGCACCTTGCCCTCGACACGGGCGCCCGGGATCACCTCGTGCATCCGGTTGAGGGTCCGCAGGAAGGTGGACTTGCCGCAGCCGGAGGGGCCGATGAAGGCCGTCACCGAGCGGGGTTCGATCGCCATCGAGATGTCCTCGATGGCCTTGGTGGAGCCGTAGTAGGCGGACAGTCCGCTGACGTCGATGCGCTTGGCCATGGTCGTTCGTCTTCTTTCGCCCGCGGCCGGGGGCCGCTGATAGATGCAGTGTCGTACGTCAGTCGGTCGCTCAGTGCCCGGCCTTGGGCGAACGCCAGCGGGCGATGCCCCGGGCGATGAGGTTGAGCCCCATCACGAAGGCGATCAGCACGAGCGCGGCTCCCCAGGCACGGGCGTAGCCGTACTGGTTGTTCACCTGGGAGTACTGCATCCAGATGTACATCGGCAGCGACTGCTGCGGCCCGTCGAACGGGTTGTTGTTGATGTAGTCCGCGCCGAAGACCAGCAGCATCACCGGTGCGGTCTCACCCGTGATTCGGGCGACCGCGAGCATCACACCGGTGGTGATGCCGCCGATGGCGGTGGGGATGACGATCCGGAGAATCGTCTTCCACTTCGGCACGCCGAGCGCGTACGACGCCTCGCGCAGCTCGTTCGGGACGAGCTTGAGCATCTCCTCGGTGGAACGGACCACGACCGGCAGCATCAGGATGGCCAGCGCGAGGCTGCCCGAGAAGCCGGAGTAGTTGAAGCCGAGGGCGAGGTTCCAGACGGACAGGATGAACAGACCGGCGACGATCGACGGGACACCCGTCATGACGTCGACGAAGAAGGTGACCGCCTTGGCCAGCTTGCCCCGGCCGTACTCGACCAGGTAGACGGCGGTCAGCAGGCCGATGGGCGCGGCCATCAGGCTGGCGAGGAGGACCTGCTGCAGGGTGCCGATCAGCGCGTGGTAGATACCACCGCCGGGGCCGGAGGCCCGCACGCCGCGCATGGAGTGGGACAGGAAGTTCCCATCCACCACCTTGGCGCCCTGCTGGACGGTGTAGAAGGTCAGGGCCAGCAGCGGGATCACGGCCAGAATGAAGGCGACCCAGACCACCGAGGTGGCGAGCCGGTCCTTGGCCTGGCGGCGGCCCTCGACCTGCGCCGAGAGCACGTAGCTGACGACCACGAAGAGGATCGCGGAGATCAGGCCCCACTGGAGCTTGCTCTCCAGGCCGCCGACCGCGCCGATGCCGCAGCCGAGGGCGATGGAGCCGGCTGCCACGGCGGCCGGGGCCCACTTGGGCAGCCGGTTCGCGGTCAGCGGCCGGCCCAACGGGCGGGCGTCCGCCGGGACCGACGTCGTTGCCGTGCTCATGAGTTGGCCCCCGAGTACTCCTTGCGGCGGGCGACGATCAGCCGCGCGGCACCGTTCACCAGCAAGGTGATGACGAACAGGACGAGACCGGAGGCCATCAGCGCGTCCCGGCCGAAGGGCTGGGCCTCGCTGAACTTCAGCGCGATGTTCTGCGCGAAGGTGCCGCCGCCCGGGTCGAGCACGTGCAGCGAGAGGACGCTGCTGGAGGAGAGCACGATGGCGACCGCGATGGTCTCGCCGAGCGCGCGGCCGAGGCCGAGCATCGAGGCCGAGATGATGCCGGGGCGGCCGAAGGGCAGCACCGCGGTGCGGATCATCTCCCAGCGGGTCGCGCCGAGCGCGAGCGCGGCCTCCTCGTGCATCCGCGGCACCTGCCGGAAGATCTCACGGCTGACCGCGGTGATGATCGGGAGGACCATGATCGCCAGCAGGATGCCGACGGTGAACAGGTTGCGCGGGGTGGTCGCCCGGGACTGGTCGAAGATGTACGTCCAGCCGAGGTAGTCGTCCATCCAGCTGGTCAGGCCCTCCAGGTGCGGCACCAGGAAGAGCGCGCCCCACAGGCCGTAGATGATGCTGGGCACGGCCGCCAGCAGGTCCACCAGGTAGGCGAACGGCTGGGCGATCCTGCGCGGCGCGTAGTGGGAGATGAACAGCGCGATCCCGATCGCCACCGGCACCGCGATCACCATCGCGATCGTCGCGCTGACGATGGTGCCGAACACCAGGACGGCGATGCCGAAGACCGGCTTCGGGGCGTCCGGCGTCCACTCGAAGGTGGTGAAGAAGTTGCCCTCGTTCTTGCTCAGGGCGATGCCCGAGCGCCAGGTCAGGAAGCCCGCGATGGCGGCCATGACCACCAGCAGCAGGATGCCCGACCCGCGGGACAGGTTCATGAAGATCTTGTCGCCGACCCGGCTGTCGCGCCGGCGGCGCTCCCCGCCGGGCGGGGCGGCAGGGGTGTTTGAAGTCATTGGTCTACTCCGGTCTGGTGGTGCGGCCCCGAGGGGGCGGCACCATGGCGGCGGTGCCCCGGACGTGGTGCGTTCGTCGGTACGTTCCGCTGGGGACGGCCCCGGCCCCCCTCGTTCACGGGGCCGCCCCAGCGGAGGGTGCTACTGGATCAGGCGAGGGCCTTGACCGCGGCGGTGACCTTGCCGGTCAGCTCCTTCGGCAGCGGCACGTAGCCCGCGTCGCCGATCGCCTTCTGGCCGGCGTCGCTGATGGAGTAGCCGAGGAAGGCCTTCAGGGCGTCCAGCGTGTCGGCCTTGTTGCCCTTGTCGCAGACGATCTCGTAGGTGACCAGGACCAGCGGGTAGGAGCCCTCGTCCTTGGTCGCGTAGTCGAGGGTCAGCGCCAGGTCGCTGCCGGTGCCGGCGATCTGCGCCTTGGCGAAGGTGTTGGCGGCGTTGACCGCGGTGGCCTCGACCGGCTTGGCGGCACCGGTGTTGATCGAGGCGCTCTTCAGGTTGTTGGTCTGGGCGAAGGACAGCTCGGCGTAGCTGACCGAGTTCTTGACCTGCTTCACCTGGGCCGAGACACCGGCCGAGCCGCTGGCGCCCTGGCCGCCCTTGCCCGCCCACGCCTTGCTGGCCGGGTAGGACCAGGCACCGGCCGAGGTCTTGGCGAAGTACTTGGTCAGGTTCTCGGTGGTGCCCGAGTCGTCGGTGCGGTGGAAGGCCTGGATGTCGGCGTCCGGCAGCTTCGCACCCGGGTTCAGGGCGACGATGGCCTGGTCGTTCCACTTGGTGATCTGCGAGTCGAAGATCTTCGCGATCGTCGGGCCGTCCAGGACGAGGTTGTCGACACCCTCGACGTTGTAGACGATCGAGATCAGGCCCGCGACGACCGGCAGGTTGATGCCCTGGCCACCGGTGCAGACAGCCTTGCTGGCGTCGACCTCGGCCGGCTTCAGCGCCGAGTCCGAGCCGGCGAACTGGATCTTGCCCTGGTTGAACTGCTGGACACCGGCACCCGAGCCGCCGCCACCGTAGTTGATGGTGGTGTCCTTGCAGGCCGCGCCGAAGTTGTTCTTCAGGATGTCGATCGCGTTGCCCTGGGCGGTGGAGCCGGCGGCCACCAGGGGGGCCTGCTTCGGGCCGCAGTCGATCGCCGGGGCAGCGGCCGAGGAGCCGCTGGAGCCGCCGGCGGTGGTGTTATCGTCCGAGCCGCAGGCCGCGAGCGACAGCGAGCTGACGAGCGCCATGGCACCGATCGCGAGGGCCTTGGAGCGGCCGTTCCGCTGGAGCTTCACAGGTGTCCCTTTCTGTGGCATTGCCCGACGCGCGGGTCGTGGCCAGCACGACGCAGCACGGGTTTTGCTGAGGTCCGGGGCCCCTTCGGCCCGCCGGTGATACCGAAAGTAGGCCGGGCAGGTGACGCGTCAGCCGGTCGGAAGTGAACGCAGAGTGAACCTCGGACGGATGACAGGAAACTACGTCAGGTAGTAACGGTTGCGTCACGGCAAGAGCGCGGGAAGATCACTTCCACGCTTCCTTCACGACTCCCGGCCCCGCACCCGCACCGGCCTCGCACCCAGCAACGCCAGCAGCGCGTCCACCAGCCGCCGGTCCCGCTCATGGGTCAGCCGCGCCCGCGCCTTCCCGGCCGGCAGCCACTCCAGCAGGTCCACCTCCCGGTTCGGCCGGAACGCGCCTTCCGTCGGCACCGCCGCCCAGTACCGGACCTCCTTCGGCCGGCCCTGCGCCAGATAGTGCTGGGTCGGCAGCTCCGCCCCCAGCACGCAGGAGAACCCGGTCTCCTCCCGGACCTCGCGCAACGCCGCCTCGACCACGCTCTCGCCCGGGTCCAGCTTCCCCTTCGGCAGGCTCCAGTCGTCGTACTTCGGCCGGTGGATCACCGCCAGCCGCGGCCGGCCCAGCCGCCCGCTCCGCTTCGGCCGCCCCGGCAGCCAGAGCACCGCCCCCGCCGCCAGCACCACCGGCCCACGGCCGACCGGCCACCGGTCCGCCGGCACCGGCCGCCCGCCCACCTCAGGCCGTCCGCGATTCCGGCGCCGACCCCCAGCCCTCGGCCGGCGGCAGCTCCAACCACGCCTCCGCCCCCGGCGGCAGCTCCGGCCAGCGCCGGCCGAAGGCGTACCGCGCCGCCTCCACCTCCAGCCGCTGATCGGCGTGCACCACGCCCAGCACGTACGCCGTCGCCGGGGTGATCCGCGGCGTGCGCGCCGCGGTCGCCGCCGTCACCGCCGCCTCCGAGGCCTCCTGGTGCCGCAGCAGCACCTGGTCCAGGTCGTCCAGCACCGCCGACGGCCGCCCGCACACCTCCAGCGCGTACCGGGCCCGCTTCACCAGCACCCGGGTCCGGTGCCACGGCGCGTCGTCCGCGGCCAGTGCCGCGTCCGCGTCCAGCGCGCCCCGCGCACTGGGCACCGACCCCAGCCGACGCAGCCCGTCCCCGCCGTACGGCGTCGCCGCCCGCTGCAACGGCAGCAGCTGGGTGCTCGCCGCCAGCGCCCCGAACGCCGCCGCCGCCTGCGGCATCAGCACCGCCCCGGCCCGGCCCTCGGCCGGCTTCGCCAGCGGCGCGTCCGCCACCAGCAGCGTCATCCGGTCCGCCAGGGCGTGCAGCCGCGCCGACCGCAGCTCCTGCAGCACCGTCGAGTGCGCCCTGGTCCGGGCCAGCGTGAGCTGCCGGTCCAGCAGCGCCCGCGCCTTGGGCCCCCCCGCGTGACCGGCCAGCATGCCGGGCCCCTCCGCCTCGCTGCCGCTCAGCCCGTCCAGCGCGCCCAGCAGCCGGGCCGCCCGCCGCACCAGACCCGGCTCCAGCGCCAGCAGGTTCAGCAGCCAGGACAGCTCGGCACGCGACTCCTGCACCCAGCCCGGCTCGAAGGACCCGCCGAAGGTGTGCAGCAGCCCGCCGATCCGCCGCACCGCCCGCAGCAGGTCCCCCGTGCCCGCGGCCGGGACGGCCGCCGCACCCGGTCTCGCGCCGACCTCGCCCACCGCCAGCGGCAGGGCGCGCAGGAACGCACCCGCCAGGCCGGTGAGATGGCTGGAGAGGATGTCCCCGGCGGTCGCGGTGGAGGCCGCCTGGGCCGTCATCGGCGCTTCGGTCATGGCTAGGTAGATCCCCGTTCCCCCGGGGCCGTCCCCGGGGCTGGTGGCCGACCGCTCAGCGGGTCCCTGCCGCTCAGCGGCTCGCGTCGGTGGGTCGCGCGGTCGCGTCGTCGAATCTCGTGCCGTCGTGTCCCCCGGCGGCGTGGCCCGCACCGTTCGGTCCGGCCCGGGCACGCCGCGCGGTGTCGCGGCTCACGTCGTCACATCCGGCGTCAGCGGGGCCGTGGCGGCGACCGGCACTCATCTGGCCGCGACGGCCCGACGGCGCTGACGCGAGTCGATGAGGAGGTCCTGGACGTGCCGCAGCTGCTTGCCGTCGGCGTCCTGGGCGTGCCGGGTCCAGGACCCGTCCGCCCCGAGGTGCCAGGACTCCGTCTCGTCCGACATCCCGAGGTCGAGCAGCCCCGACAGCTCGGCCCGGTGCGCCGGGTCGGTGATCCGCAGCAGCGCCTCGATCCGGCGGTCCAGATTGCGGTGCATCATGTCGGCGCTGCCGATCCACACCTCCGGATCACCGTTGTTGCCGAACACGAAGACCCGCGAGTGCTCCAGGAACCGCCCCAGGATGCTGCGCACCCGGACGTTCTCGCTCAGCCCCGGCACCCCGGGGCGGATCGCGCAGATGCCGCGCACCCACACGTCCACCGGCACCCCGGCCTGCGAGGCCCGGTACAGCGCGTCGATCACGGCCTCGTCGACGATCGAGTTGACCTTGAGCTTCACGTGCGCCGGACGCCCGGCCCGGTGGTTGGCGATCTCGTTGTGGATCCGCCCCACCAGACCGTCCCGCAGCCCGCGCGGCGCTGTCAGCAGCCGGCGGTAGGACTCGCGGCGCGAATAGCCCGAGAGCCGGTTGAAGAGGTCCGAGAGGTCCGCGCCGACCTGCGGGTCCGAGGTCAGCAGACCGAGGTCCTCGTAGAGCCGGGCGGTCTTCGGGTGGTAGTTGCCGGTGCCGACGTGCGAGTAGCGGCGCAGGGTGTCACCCTCCTGCCGGACCACCAGCGACAGCTTGCAGTGCGTCTTCAGCCCGACCAGGCCGTAGACCACATGGCAGCCGGCCTCCTCCAGCTTGCGGGCCCACTTGATGTTGGCCTGCTCGTCGAAGCGCGCCTTGATCTCGACCAGGACCAGCACCTGCTTGCCGGACTCCGCCGCGTCGATCAGCGCGTCGACGATCGGCGAGTCCCCGGAGGTCCGGTACAGCGTCTGCTTGATCGCCAGCACGTCCGGGTCGGCGGCGGCCTGCTCCAGGAAGGCCTGCACCGAGGTGGAGAAGCTGTCGAACGGGTGGTGCAGCAGCACGTCCCGCTCGCGCATCGCGGCGAAGATGTCCGGCTGCGAGGCCGACTCGACATCGCTCAGGCCGCGCGCGGTGCCCGCCACGAACTTCGGGTAGCTCAGCTCCGGCCGGTCCAGCCCGGCGATGCCGAACAGCCCGGTCAGGTCGAGCGGGCCGGGCAGCGGGAAGACCTCCGCCTCGGTGATGTTCAGCTCCCGCACCAGCAGGTCCAGGATGTAGGGGTCGATCGACTCCTCGACCTCCAGCCGCACCGGCGGGCCGAAGCGCCGCCGCATCAGCTCCTTCTCCAGGGCCTTCAGGATGTTCTCGGTGTCGTCCTCCTCCACCTCCAGGTCCTCGTTGCGAGTGACCCGGAAGGCGTGGTGGGCGAGCACCTCCATCCCCGGGAAGAGCTCCTCCAGATGCGCCCCCATGACGTCCTCCAGCGGCACGTACCGCTGCGGGGAGGCCTCCAGGAAGCGTGCGAGCGACTGCGGCACCTTCACCCGGGCGAAGTGCTTGTGCCCGGACACCGGGTTGCGCACGACCACGGCCAGGTTGAGGGAGAGCCCCGATATGTAGGGGAAGGGGTGCGCCGGGTCCACCGCCAACGGGGTGAGCACCGGGAAGATCTTCTGCCGGAACAGCGAGTGCAGCCGCGCCTGCTCCTTCTCGGCCAGCCCCGACCAGCGGACCACCTCGATGCCCTCGGCCGCGAGGTCCGGCAGCACCTCCTGCTGGAACGCGGCGGCATGGCGGGCCATCAGCTCGCGCGACCGGGTCCAGATGAGGTCCAGCACCTCGCGCGGCTGGAGGCCCGAGGCACTGCGCTGGGCCACGCCGGTGGCGATCCTGCGCTTGAGGCCGGCCACCCTGACCATGAAGAACTCGTCGAGGTTGCTCGCGAAGATCGCCAGGAACTTGGTGCGCTCCAGCAGCGGGATCCCCGGGTCCTCCGCAAGTTCCAGGACCCGCTCGTTGAACGCGAGCCAGCTGCGCTCACGGTCCAGGAACCGGCCCTGCGGCAGTTCCTCGGCGTCCTGCTCGTCGGTGACGGTCGGCTCCGGCGGTATCCCCAGCGCGCTGGACATCCGCGCGGGTGGGGAGGGCGGGGCAGGGACGGGGCGGGGGATGCTCATGGGCTCCAGCTCCTCCAGCAGGACGGCGTCCGGACACGAAATGCTCTTCGAGCCGTCGCCCTCGCCCGTCGCCCACGCCCACCCACCCGGCGCGGTCGCCACAGGACCGGCCACGTGTTGGCCGACGCTGCACGAGCGAGACACTACGGACTTCATCCTGTGATCTTCGCGGCATTAATTGAATCCACGGTAAACACCGCATGGCCAGGAGGAAAGCTGAGGCGGTCAGTGCCGCGGCACCGGGTGCACAACCGTTGCCGCGGCCTCGTTCTCTCCGCTAGGCGCCGCCGGGGCGCCCTTTTCCGATCGTCACTCTCCGTTACGCGGAAAGGGGCGGCGGAACGGCCCCGGCCGACCCGACCCCGGCGCGGTACATCAGGTCGATTTCGTGGACGGTGAACCCCAGCCGCTCGTACACCCGCACCGCCGCCGGATTGTCCGCGTCGACGTACAGCAGTACGGTGTCCAGCCCGCGCTCGCCGGCGGCGCGACCGGTCAGATGACGCAGGCCCGCCGCGGTCAGCGCCCGGCCCAGGCCGCTGCCCTGCTCCGCCGGATCGACGCCGACCACGTAGACCTCGCCGAGCTCGGGCTCGGTGGCGGTGGCCGGGTGCACCTTCGTCCAGTGGAAGCCGACCGGCTTGCCGTCCCGGGTGGCGAGGAAGAAGCCGGCCGGGTCGAACCAGGGCTCGGCCAGCCGGTCGGCGAGGTCCGCCCCGGTCCAGGCGCCCTGCTCCGGGTGGTGGGCGAAGGCGAGCGCGTTCAGCCGCAGCCACTCGGCGTCGTCCTCGCCGGGGCGGAAGGTCCGCAGCTCGATCCCGGCCGGGAGCGGGGCCTCCTCGGTCTGCGGCCCGGTCCGGCGCATCTGCCGCAGTTCGCGGACCAGCTCGGCGCCGTACGCGCCGGCCAGGTGCCGGGCCGCCGGGTGGCCGCCGTGCACCCAGAAGTCGACATGGTCCCGGCCGGCCTTCCCGGCCTCCGCCAGCACGGCGTCCACCAGCGGACGGCCGAAGCCCCGTCCCCGGTCGGTCGGAGCGACCAGGAGCTCGGCGGCCGGGTTCGCCCCACTGTCGGGCACCTCCAGCTGGCCGTAGCCGACGACGCCCGCCGCGTCCCCGTCCGGACCGGCGAGCGCGAGGAAGTGGGTCACTCCGGGCCGGGCCGTCTCCGGGGAGCGCAGGCGGAGCCGCCCCTGCTCGGACACGGCCGCCCGGCCGTCCACGGCCTGGGCCTCCGCCAGGACCCGCAGGGCCGCGTCCCGCTGGGCCGGCCGCAGTACGTCGGAGGCGAGGACCGTGGTCGCGTCGCCCGTTGTTGCCGTTCGATCGTCCATGCCCTGACGATACGTCAACGGTCAACGCAAAGAAC
>NZ_JZWY01000383.1:0-551 GCF_000966955.1 Streptomyces sp. NRRL S-495 | reverse complement strand
GGTGGGCGGTCCAGGTGTGTTCGGTGGTGCCGTCGGGGAGGGTGTGGGGTTCCCAGTGCCCGTGGCGGGTGATCGGGGGTGGGGGCGGGCCGATCTTGAGGGCGGTGACGACGCCGGTGACGACGGTGGCGATCGCGAGCGCCAGGAGGACGGCGAAGGCCGCCCCGATGAGGAACCGCTCACCGCCGGGGCACTTCCCGCAGCAGGGTGAGGAGGTTGAGGAGGGTCGAGACGGGGGCGTCCCCGAAGTCGACCAGCAGGCGGCCGTCGATGGTGGGGTCCGAGACGGTGACGGAGCCCCAGCGCAGTCCGAGGGGTCTGCCGCGTTCGTGGAGTTCGAGGAGGAGGGCGGTGACTTCGGGTTCGGTGTAGGTGCGCAGGTAGGGGTCGTGGGGGTCGATGGGGGTGTTCACGCGGCGGCGTCCAGTTCGAACCAGACGACCTTGCCGGTCTTGGTGGGGTCGACGCCCAGCCGGTCGGCGAGGGCGCGCACGAGGTGGAGTCCGCGCCCGGAGACCGCGTAGGGGTCGGCGGAGATGCGGGGTTCGGGG
>NZ_JZWY01000382.1:0-310 GCF_000966955.1 Streptomyces sp. NRRL S-495 | reverse complement strand
GGGTCGGCGGAGATGCGGGGTTCGGGGAGGTCGGGGCAGTCGTCGCAGACGGCGACGCGCAGGAGGGTCGGCCGCAGGGAGACCAGGACGGCCGGGGCGGGGCAGCCTCCGTGCTGCCAGGCGTTGACGAAGAGTTCCTGGAAGGCGAGTTCGGCGTCGGCGATGGCGTCCGGCCGCCAGCCGGCGGCGTGGAGGACGGAGCGGAGTTCGGCCCGGACGGCGGAGCAGTCGGGCGGGTTGCAGGCACGCATGGCGAACCTCCAGGGGGAGGGGCAGGGAGGGAGGAAACGTCGACGGATGCGCCACCGTG
>NZ_JZWY01000381.1:0-25169 GCF_000966955.1 Streptomyces sp. NRRL S-495 | reverse complement strand
GGCCCGGACGGCGGAGCAGTCGGGCGGGTTGCAGGCACGCATGGCGAACCTCCAAGGGGAGGGGCAGGGAGGGGGGAGGAACGTACGCCGAAAGCGGGCAGCAGGCGCCTACCGCCGCAGGGAACAGGCGTTACTGACGATCCGTCGGATCGACCTGACGGGACCATATCTCAGGCTCGTAGGAAATTTTCCATGGAACCGAGATATTCCCTCTACCGTGGTAACTCCGGCCGTAGATGGACCCACCTCCGACCGGCGCGGCAGACTGTGAACACCCCGGCACGGAAGGACCCCATGGCTCGACCGAACCCCACCCTCCGCCAACGCAGGCTGGGCGCAGAGCTCCGCAGAATGCGCGAACAGGCCGGCTTCGGCGGCAGCCAACTCGGCCGCGCCGTCGGGATGAACCCGGCCCAGGTGACGCAGATGGAGTCCGGGAAGATCGGCATCAGCGTCGACCGCCTGCGTACCATCGCGGCCGCCTGCATGTGCACCAACCAGCCGTTGATCGATGCCCTCGCGGAGATCATCACCGAACGAGGCAAGGCCGGCTGGTGGGAGTCGTACCGGGGCACACTCGCGGAGGACTTCCTCGAGATCGCCGAGCTGGAGGACCACGCTCACGGGCTCGCGACCTACGCCATCACGTTCGTCCCTGGGCTTCTTCAGACAGCCGGTTACGCCGCGGCTGTCTTCTCGCACGCGTACCCGCCTATTCCCCGGCACGAGATCGACCTCAGAACCGCCTTCCGGATCCAACGCCAACAGACGGTCCGATCCGGCGAAACGAAGTATTCGGCTTTCATCCACGAGGCTGCACTGCGCATGCAGTTCAGCGGCCCCAAGGTCCGCGCCGATCAGCTCGATGCCCTCATCGAGGACTCCGAAGCACCTGGCATCGCCGTTCGAGTACTGCCGTTCGACGCCATCGGCCTCCCGAGCCCCATCGACAACTTCACGTATGCCGAAGGACCGATCCCGGACCTCGACACGGTGCATACCGACACCGGCTTCGGAGTCCGGCGACTTGACGCCCCTGCCCACGTGGCAAGGTTCCGGGCCATCCTTGCCCAGATGGACTCGATGGCCCTTTCAGTAGCTGAGTCACGAGACTTCATCAAGTCCGTGAGAAAGGAAATGAACCGCACCCATGACTAACGGCACATGGCAGAAGTCCAGTTACAGCGGATCAAACGACGACTGTGTCGAGTTCCGGAGCGCGGACGCGCTAGTTGAGCTTCGTGAGTCCGAGGACGGCGAGAACATCCTCCGCACCACCCCCACCACTGTCGCCTCACTCCTCCTCGCCATCAAGGGCGGCGAACTCGACCACCACGCTTAACCCCAGTTCTTCCCGCCCACAGCGTCCACCCCAACCGCGAAAGGGAAGCAGTGACAGACACCCAATGGCAGAAGTCCACCTACAGCGGATCGCACGACGACTGTGTCGAGTTCCGGGCCGCAGACGCGCTCGTTGAACTCCGTGAGTCCGACGACGGCGAAAACATCCTCCGCACCACCCCCACCGCCATCGCCAACCTCCTCCACACCATCAAGAGCGGCGAACTCGACCACCACGCCTGACCCCCCAGCACCCCCGGCGCCCCCTCGCTCGAACCGAGCGAGGGGGCGCAACCACACCCCTCCAGCCCCGGCACCCGGCCCTCGGCACCCTGGTGTGCCCACAGCGGCTCTGACACCATCTCAGCTGGTGCACACAGAAAGTGCGCGAATCGTTCATCCCGGCTGCACAGATGCAGCCACCGGACGCCGAGGGGATCCCAGAATGTCAGCGAAGACCTTACGGAGCCGCATCCCGCATCTACTGACGGCCGTGCTGCTGCTCCTGGGGCTGATGACCGCCGCAACCGCCCAGGCGCAGGCCGCCCCCCAGCGGCTCACCGCCGGCACGACCATATGTTCCAACTCGCCCATTCCGGCAGGGTGGGTCGTCACGGGCTCCTACCCCAACAACGGTTGCGCGGGCGCCGGGTACATCTACACGATCCTCGACACCAGCAACCTGACCAGCGTCACGGTCTGCTCCATCTCACCCATCCCCGCCAGTTGGGTGATCACGGGCTCCTACACCACCAGCACCTGCGCGGGCACCGGCTACGCGTACACCCTCATGAAGCTCACCACCCAGACCACCGCCACGGTCTGCTCCTTCTCCCCCCTCCCCGCCGGCTGGGTCGTGACGGGCTCCTACGGCACCGGCACCTGCGCGGGCAGCAACATCGCCTACACCATCCGCAGGCTCTGACGGACCCTCGGAGGGTGTTCCCACTGCGCCCTGGTGCCACTCCAGCATCTCTGACACCATCTCAGCCGCGACGAACAGACAGTGAGCGAATGGTTCGTCTCGGTTGCATCGCCGCAGCCGTGGAACGTCGAGAGGACTCGAGGCCGACATGAAGACCGCACGGAAGCACGTCCCGCACCTGATAACCGCCGTACTGATGCTCCTCGGCCTGATGACCGCCGCGAGCGCGCCGGCCCAGGCCGCCACGCAGCAGGTCACCGCCAGCGCGAGCATCTGTTCCAACAACCCCATCCCGGCCGGGTGGGTCATCACCTGGTCGTACAGCACCAACGCCTGTCCGGGCACCGGCGTCGGCTACAACATCACCGATTCGAACGGTGCGACCAGCCTCAGCGTGTGCTCCATGTCGCCGATCCCGCCGAACTGGGTCATCACCTGGTCCTACAGCACCAACAACTGCATCGGGACCGGCGTCGGCTACAACATCGCCAACGTCACCAACTCCACCAGCGCCAGCGTCTGCTCCATGACGCCCATCCCGCCGAACTGGGTTGTCACCTGGTCGTACAGCACCAACGCCTGCGTCGGGACCGGCGTCGGCTACAACATCGCCAACGTCACCAACTCCACCACCGCCTCCGTCTGCTCCTTCACCCCGATGCCGCCGAACTGGGTCGTCACCTGGTCCTACAGCACCAACAGCTGCGTCGGCACGGGCGTCGGCTACAACATCGCCAAGATCACCACCCAGACCACCGCCTCCGTGTGCTCCTTCTCCCCCCTCCCGGCGGGCTGGATCGTCACGGGCTCCTACAGCACCAACAGCTGCTACGGCAGCGGCACCGGCTACTACATCCGCAAGGCCTGACACCCCTCGCTCCGTGTGCCCCTCGCTCCCCCGGAGCGAGGGGCACTCCCGTGCCCACCCGTCCCGACCAGGTCTTTCTCCGCTCTGATATCACTGGGAGCCTGCCACCAGCCCCCTGCACAGCACCACAGAACGGACCGGCCCCATGGACGACGGGACTACCCCCGTACCCGGCGGCTACTGGGACCCGCTGCCCACCGCCCGACGGCTGCTCGCCGAGAATCCGTCGCTCGACCAGTTCGGCGGGCTCTGGGCGGGGCGCAACTGGCGCAACGTCCCCGGGCCGTTCTACGGGGCGGACACCGACACCATGCAGATGGGGCGGCTCGACGCGCCGTTCCACATCGCGTACGACGACGAGTTCGGACCGTTGGACGGGCAGGAGTTCGTCTACCGCCAGCCGACCGACGCCGCGCAGACCAAGGACCTCCTCAGCGGCTGCTTCTTCGGCCACGGCGGCTTCGCCATGGACGGCGACGAGCACTGGACCGACGCCTCCGTGCGCGAGTGGTGGCAGGAGCGCGGGCGGGTGCGCGAGTGGGCGATCACGACCTCCGACCGCTGGTCGCGGGTCCACGGCCAGTACCGGGAGCACTACCGGGACGCCGCGCAGGGGCTGCGCGACTACCTCGCCCACCTGGACGGCGGGCTGAACGAGTACCTCCGGAACTACCTCTTCCACCTCACGGAAGGCCGTTCGCCGCTCCCCGGCGAAGCCCGCCCCATACTGCTCCGGCCCCGCAGACCCGCCCCTCCCCGCACCACGGACCCCCTGCTCGCGGGCTACTTCGTCGCCGCGCCGGAGTCCCTGCACGGCTCCGGGATACCCCGCACCGAGCTGCTGACCACCGCCTCCGCCTGCCTGATCGACCAGCTCCCGCAGGACGGCTGCTGGTTCGCCACCCCGGCCGAGGCCCTGGCCGCCTGCGCGACCGTCGCGGTCCCCGCCGACGCCCGGCTGTTCGCCCTGCTCGTCCCCGGTGACCACGCCTACGCGCTCGTCACCGACATCCGCGAGGCGGAGACCTACGAACCGGTCCTGCTCGCCCACCTCGACGGCCCCGACCCCACCCCCGAGCCGGCCGACGGCGGCCGCGCCCTCGGCTGGGAGGTACTCGGCTACGACCACGGCATCCTGCACACCTGGCTCTGCAACAACCTCCACAACGACGCCGTCCGCGACCTCGGCATCACCACCGACAACCACGGCCTGCTCCCCGACCGCACCACCGCCGAACGCCTCGCCACCTGGGCCAACGCCCGCGACGACACCAAACCGGTCACCTGGTTCCCGGCCACCCTGCTCACCTGGGACATCCCCATCGAGACCACCTTCGTCCCCGTCGCCACGGCGCAACCGGCCCCCACCCCCTGGTGGCAACGCCTCGCCGACCTGTTCTGAGCCCGAGACGCCCCACTATGGTCAGCCGCGAGCCGCCACGTAGCCGGCGAACGGCACCGCATGGGCGAGTGCCGTTCGCCTCAGCTCCTGGCACTCCTCCACCCGGTCGTCGGCCAGTTCACGGTTGATCTGCGTACCGTCGGCGCGGAAGTTCAGCCGCACCACCGAGGAGTCGTCGAACATCCACCAGTCCTGGAGCGGAATCCCGAAATCCTGTTCGGTGACGTCCAGGATCCGGATGTCCTCGCCCGCAGCGATGTTGCCGGGGATGCCCCAGGCGAACTGGTAGCGCTGGTAGTCGGTCAACGGCTGCCGCACCACTCGCACCCGCCCGATCGTCCGACCGGAGGAGACGAAGCCCCGCACCCTCGCGTGCCACGCCGCATTGTGCTCGGCGGGCTTCGGCTCGCCCCGCAGGAATCGGGCGACGTTCTCGGCCTCGCGCGGCATCGTGTAGACGGGCTGCGCTTCGAGTCGGAACGCGCTGCGCCGGTAGCCGTCGAAGTGCTTGCGCCACTGGTCACCGTCCAGGAACACGGACAGCCTCCTCCCAACCGGCGGCCGCACACGGGACCCGGCAGGTACGACGCTACGGACGGAGGAGAGCACTCGTCCACCAGAACCTGGAAGGATTCTCCTTTCGGGCCAAAGGACTTGATCGACACCGCTTAGCTGAAGTACCCGATCAGCCCGCGCTCCCTCCCTCAAGGTGTGCCAGGACCGCCGCCGCGCCGTCCTCCTTGGCGATGGCGTGGGCGAGTTCGGTGGCGCGGCGGCGGTGGGACGGCTCGGTGAGGCTGTCGGTGATCGCGGCGGCGAGGGCTTCGGCGGTGAGGTCCGCGAAGGGCAGGGAGCGGGGCGCGACTCCCAGTTCGCACAGCCGGGCCGCCCAGAACGGCTGGTCGGCCATGACCGGAACGGGCACGGCGGGCACGCCGGCCCGCAGGGCGGCGGCCGTGGTGCCCGCGCCGGCGTGGTGGACGGCGGCGGCGGTGCGCGGGAACAGCCAGTCGTGCGGGACGTCGCCGATGGCCAGGATGTCGTCGCCGTAGCCGCTCAGCCCGGCCCACCCGGCCTGCACCACCGCCCGCACACCGGCCCGCTTCACGGCCCCGGCCACCAGCTCGCCGAGCCGCTCGCCCTCCCCCACCGCCATGCTGCCGAAGCCGATGAACACCGGGGGCGGGCCGGCCTGGAGGAAGTCGACCAGGTCGGCCGGGGGCTGCCAGCCGTCCGGCCGGGCGGACCACCAGTAGCCGGAGGCGTCGACCCAGGACGGCCAGTCCGCGGGGCGCGGCAGCACCGACGGGCTGAAGCCGTGGAAGACCGGCCGGACGCCCGACAGTGCCGAGGGCCCCTGGGCGGGGAGCCCGAAATGCGACCGCAGCCGGGTCGCGGCGCCCGAGAAGACCCCTTCCGCCCGCCGCACCACGTCCCGACCTGCGGCGAGCCTGCCTTCCGGCCCGCCGAGGTCGCCGCGCGCGCTCGGCAGCGCGAACTCCCCGGTGGGAACGGACGGTACGAGGTAGGTGCCGATCACGGGAATGCCGAGCGCCTCCCCCGCCACCCTCGCCAGCGACGCCGGACCGAAGGCCGTGAGCAGCACATCGACGCCACCCTCCACGGCCTGCGCCACCCCGTCGGCGAGCCCGTCCGCGTACGCCCGCGTCAGCGCCTGGACTTCTTCGCGCGACCCCGCCCGGGCCCAGTCCCGGATCAGCCCCTGCGGATCCCCCGGCACCGCCCGGAACCCGAGACCGCACCCCCCGATGAGCGCCTCGAACGCCGAATGCGCGGCCACCGCAACCTCGTGCCCCGCCTCTTGCAACCTCCGCCCCAGCCCCGTGAAGGGCGCGACGTCTCCTCGTGAACCGGCGGTGATGATCAGAGCACGCATGCGGCCGATTCTCCTCCCTCGCCACGGCCCCTGTCGCCGAACGGAGTTCGTGGAAGGCTGACCACCATGAACGAGGTGTCGGACGATCAGGACGTACGGAGCTTCTTGGCATCAATCAACGTCGGTGACCTCTGCGACGGCGTGGTCACCGAAGTCACCCGTTCCCAGGGAGCGGCGGTGACCCTGGACGGGTTCCCCGCGAGACCACTGGGGTCGGTCGGCCCCCTGGACCTGCCCTGGGGGGACGCCCGGCTCGACGCCCTGGAGGTCGGCCGGCGGATCACCGCCGGGGTGACCACCGTCGACCTGGCCGAGGGCGTGGTCCGCCTCTCCATGGCGGCCGCCGCACACCCCGAGCTATGGGCGTTCCTGAAGGGGCTGGAGCAGGACGAGATCCTCTCCGGCACGATCGCGGCGATCGAGTCGTTCGGCGTGTTCGTCGCCCTGGACGACGGCCCCGCCCACCCGGTCTTCCCCGGCGTCGGCTTCATCACGTACCCCGAACTGGCGTGGCAGCCCTTCCAAGCAGCGGCGGACGTCGTGCGGATCGGGCAACGCGTCTCCTGCGCCTTCCTCCAGTTCGACACCTGGAACGGCGAGGCCCGGCTGTCCCTCCGGGCCACGCAACCGGACCCCTTCCGGGACTTCGCCGCCGACAACGAGGTGGGCGGGACCTTGCCCGGAGAAGTCACCAGGCTGATCCCCTTCGGCGCTTTCGTGCGAGTGGCCGAGGGAGTCGAAGGGCTGGTCCCGCTCGAGGAGATCGCGTCGACGCCCGTCGAGAAGCCCGAGGACATCCTCCGGGTCGGTGAGGACGTCACGGTCGTCATCACTGGACTCGATCGGGAGCGGCGGCGCCTGCTGCTGTCCCTCCGGCGCGCCTTGCCCGGCCCCGCCGGATCCGACCACTGAGTACCCCGAGTGGGAAGTCGGCGAGTCCGACTTCCCACTCCGCCCGACAACCCGCCGTCCCCGCTCCCCAGAAATCCGATCACCCGCCGTCCCCGCTCCCGCGAACTCCGATCACCCGGGGGCTCCCGCGCAGGGAGTCGACCGGGTCGAGGCCACCGGCCCGGATGCCCACGACCCCTGACCACCGCGCCCCCGCACCACGGCCGGCGTCAGCCCAGGCTGTGCCGCAGCCGGTACTCCACCGCCGCGCCGCCCCCGGCCAGCGCCACCGCGGCGGCGTGCCGGGGCCCCGCCGGTACATCGGTGACGGCCCAGCCGGCCGGGCGGCGCGCGGGCTCGGCGGTGCCGAGGTAGTCGGCGGCGGGCGGGCGGCCGAGCCCGATGCCGAGGCCCTTGAGATAGGCCTCCTTGCGGGTCCACAGCCGGGCGAAGGCGCCGGGACGGTCCCCCGGCCGGACGCCGGCGAGTTCGGCCTGCTCGGCCGGGTGCAGCGTCGTGGCGAGCACCTCCACGCTGTCGGCCGCGGGCAGCGGCTCCACGTCCACGCCGACGGGGGCGTCGGCGAGGCCGATCAGCACCCGGCCGCCGCCGTGGGAGAGCGAGAAGTGCAGGTCTCCGGCAGGGGCTCCGGCCGGGTCACCGGCCAGCCGCGGCCGCCCGTGCGGTTCGGCGCAGCCGGGGCACGGCTCCCGGGCGAAGGCCAGTGCCGCCGGGGCGAGCCCCAGGCGTCGGCCGAGGACGTGCCGCAGCGCGACGTGCGCGGCCAGGTAGACGGCCCGGTCGGCGTCCCGGACGAAGCGACCGGCCCGCCGGTGCTCCTCCTCGTCGAGGCCGTCCAGCTCGGCCGGTCCCACCGGTACGGCGGCGGCTTCGAGCAGCCACAGCTCGACCGCCCCCGGGTCCTGCGCGTTCATCCCTCCCCCTTCCCCCACACCCACACCGAACGACGGCGGGCGGCCCGGTGTCACCGGACCGCCCGCGTCGGCGTACCCGCGCGCGTCACCTGCCGACGCGCGCCTCGCGGAACGGGCCGGGGCTGCCGACCGGCGTGGCGACGGCCTCGCCGACGCCCTGCTCGCCCAGCTTGTCCAGCACCGACTCCAGCAGCTCGGTGTCGCAGTAGATGTGGAGCTCGGTGATCTTGCCCCACTTGATCCGGACCACGTGCACGCCCTGGTTCGAGTAGCGGTTGCCCTCGCGGTCGGTCAGGTGGTCGACCCACTCGGCGAAGGCCACGGTGTCCCAGGGCCAGCCCTTGGCGACGACCTTCTTCAGCTCGAAGCGCAGGTCGGGCATGACCTCCGCCAGCCGGTCGTACCACCGCTGGATCTGCTCGGCGGTGTCGCGCCCGCCCGACAGCGCGTGCGCGCCGGAGAACCAGTGCTCCGCGTCGGGGGTGAACTGCCGCACGATGGCCGCATAGTTGCCGCGGTTGACGTCGGCGAACGAATTGCGGAGGTTGCGCCGGACGATGGCGTGGTACACGTTTCCACCTCTGGTCGTAGAAAGGCCGGTCGATAGTGGTGACGGTGCGTCAAAACCTTACGACTTCTCGACGGCCAGCGGCGGCGCCCCGCCCTCACGGAGCCCGAATCGTTCGTACAGCCACCGGAGCGGAGCCGGGGCCCACCAGTTCCACTGGCCGAGCAGACGCATCAACGAGGGCACCAGCAGCGCCCGGACGATGGTGGCGTCCAGCAGCACGCCCAGCGCGGTGCCGAGCCCGAGTTCCTTGATGAACACGATCTCGGAGGTGGCGAGCGCGCCCAGGGCGACGCAGAACAGCACCGCCGCCGCGGTGACGACCCGGCCGGTGCGGCCCAGGCCCTGGGCGACGGACTCGGCCTCGCCGACCCCGGCGTCCCTGGCCTCCTTGATCCGGGCGAGCAGGAACACGCCGTAGTCGGTGGAGAGTCCGAAGACCATCGCGAACAGCAGCACCGGCTGGGTGGCATCCAGCGCGTTCTGCGCCTCGGTGCCGAACAGCCCGGCCCCGTGGCCCCATTGGAAGACGAAGACCAGGATGCCGAAGGTCGCGGCGAGGGTGAGCAGGTTCATCAGCACGGCCTTGAGCGGCAGCACCAGCGAGCCGGTCATCAGCAGCAGCACCAGCATGCTGGTGAGGAAGACGATCAGCGCGGCGGCCGGGAGCCGGCCGGTGAGGCTGTCCTCCAGGTCGACGAAGGTGGCGGTCTGCCCGCCGACCAGGACCTCGTCCGGGCCGGAGAGCGCCCGGACGTCCTTGACCAGGGTCTGGCTCTCCCCGCTGAGGCCGGGCTCCCGGGGGGTGACCTGGAGCAGCCAGGTGTCCGCGTTCAGCGCCACGGCCGGGGTGACGGCGGCCGCGCCGGGCAGGGCCGCGATCCGGTCGCGCAGCGCGTCCACCCGGGGCTGCGCGCCCGCCGTGTCGCCGCCGGCCGCGACCACGACCTGCACGGACTCCAGCGGGTCGGCGGGGAAGTCGGCGCGCAGGGTGTCGGCGACCGAGCGGCTGCTCGTACTGGTGGGCAGCGAGGACGGGCCGACGGTGGTGAAGGCGACCTTCAGGAACGGCAGTCCGAGCAGCACCAGCAGCGCGCCGGCGCCGATCGCGACCAGCGGGGCCCGCCGCATGACACCGCGGGCCAGCGCGAACCAGCCGCCGTCGGTGTTCTCCGGCGCCTCCAGCGAGCGGCGGAACCGGGCCGGCGCCAGGAAGTCGATGTGCCGGCCGAGCAGCCGCAGCATCGCGGGCAGCACCAGCAGCGCGACCAGCAGCGCCGAGGCGGAGACCAGCAGGCCGCCGACCGCCATCGAGTAGAGGAAGCGCTGGCGGAAGACGAACAGCGAGGCCATCGCGGCGCTCACGGTGAGCGAGCTGAACAGGATGGTGCGGCCGGCGGTGTGCAGGGTGACCCGGATCGCCCGGTCGATGTCGGGCTCGACCGTCATCTCGCTGCGGAAGCGGGAGACGATCAGCAGGCTGTAGTCGATGGCGAGGCCGAGGCCGAGCGCGGTGACCAGGTTGAGCGAGAAGATCGACATCGGGGTGAACTGGTCGACCACCCGCAGCCCGAACAGGGTCAGCACGACGTTCAGGCCGCCGATGACCAGCGGCAGCGCGGAGGCCACCAGACTGCGGAAGATCCACAGCGAGAGCAGGAACAGCACCGGGAAGGCCAGGAGTTCGGCCCGCTCCAGGTCGTGCTGGACGGTGCTGACGACCTGGTTGCCGACCACCTCGCTGCCGCCGAGCTTGACCGCGGCGTCGCCGTCGAGCCGGTCGGACAGCCGGTCGACGGCGTCCTGGTAGTGGTCCTCCGCACTGTCCTTGAGCCGGCCGACCACGATCGTCCGCTGACCGTCCTTGGAGACCAGGTTCTGGTCCTGGGTCCGGTAGTAGGTCAGGACGTCGGCGAAGGTCGGGTCCCCGGCCATCAGCCCGGCGACCTTCTCGACCTCCTCCCGGGTGCGGGGGTCGTCCACCGGGGCACCGGTGTCGACCAGGGCGATGATGCCGCCGTCGCTCTGGATGCCGGTGGCCGCGCCGATCCGGTCGTCCGCCCGGACGCTGCCCGACCCCGGGGTGACGAAGTCCGGGTTGCCGCCGGTCAGCGATGTGACGACGGGCGCGCCGATGAAGGCCGCCACCGCGGCCACCACCACGGCGCACAGCACCATCACCCGGGCATGCCGGTTCGCCAGCCGTGCGATCAGGTCCATCATGCGTGGCTCCTCAGCCGGTTCGCCGCCGGCGCGTTGGCCTGCTCCGCGGGGCCGGTGCCGCCGGCTCCGGCCGCGGTGCCGCGGTTGCGCACGGCGGGCGGCGGGTCGGCGTTCATCCGGCGGACCAGCTTGCGCAGCAGGGCCCGGTAGGAGAAGTGCTCGACCTGGAGCCAGTGCCGCTCGGAGTCGTAGTACTGGATGCCGCCGTTCAGCTCGGCCGCCGCCATCGGCGTGGACTTGGCCTGCTTGAACCAGGACGCCCGCCGCGGGTCGGTGCGCAGCAGGTGCAGGTAGCGGGCCATGAGCTGGGACTGGTAATCCATGATCGGCCAGTTGCCGGTGGAAGTCTGGAAGTAACCGATGACAAAAAGGTTGTCGTACTCAGGGTGGAACGCACTGAGGTGCAATTGCGGAGTGCGCCCGTTCCAGTTCAGGTACTTGCGATCGATGAACGGGAACTCGGTCATCCGGTAACCGGTGGCGTAGACGATCACGTCGTACGCCTCCTCGCTCCCGTCGCTGAACTTCACCCGGTCCCCCCGGAGTTCGGCGATGTCCGGCTTCGCCCCGATATCACCGTGCCCCAGGTGGTAGAGGAGCGTCGAATTGATGACGAAATGCTCCTCCAGCAACTTGTGCGACGGCTTCGGCAGTCCGTACTGCTCCGGCCGTCCGGCACTGTTGAGGCGCAGGAAGAGACTACCGAAGAAGCGCACCACCGGCCGGGGCATGCGCCATTTCAGGACGTTCTCGTAGAGCACGTCGGTGGGCATCCCGAACAGGTACTTCGGCCAGTAGTAGCAGCCCCGGCGGATGCTCAGCGAGGTCGACGCGGCATTCTGCGAGGACTCCACCGCGATGTCGCAGCCGGAGGTGCCGCCGCCGACCACCAGCACCCGCTTGCCGCGCAGCGGCTCCGGGTCGCGGTACTCGCAGGAGTGCAGGATCTCCCCGTCGAACTTGCCCGGGTACTCCGGGGACCGGGGGCTCCAGTTGTGGCCGTTGGCGATCACCACCCCGGCGTAGCGGCGGACTTCGCCCCCGTCGAGGGTGACGAACCAGTCCGGCGAGCCGTCCCGGCGCTCGATCGACTCCACCGTGCGGCTGAACTCGACGTGTTCGTACACCCCGAAGTGCTCGGCGTAGGAGCGCAGATAGGCGTGCGCGTGCTCCCGGCCGAGGTAGGTCGGGAAGTGCGCCGGAATCGGGAAGTCGTCGTACTGGATGTAGGGCTTGGACGTGATCAGGTGCACCGAGTCGTAGGCGGCGCTGTAGGTGTTGCCGCCGTACCAGTTGCCGCCCACGTCGTCGGCGCGCTCGATCACGTCGAACTCGATGCCGAACTCCCGCAGGTTCTTGCCGGCGGACAGACCACCTGCCCCGGCGCCCACGACGCAATAGGCCTTCGACCGGTCAACGATCGTGGTCAACGGATCCCCCTGGTGGTGTCGTGCCGTGCCCCGGGGCACGGTGAATTGGTCGGTACCGGGCGGCCTCGGACCGTCCGGTGTCAGTGGTGGCGCAGGCCGGTCACCCGGAGCACCACCGGGCACGGTTCGAAGAGTTCGACCGGGTGGTAGCCGGTCCAGTCGCGGCCGTCCGGGGTGCCGACCAGCAGGACGGTGCCCTCCCCGGCCGACGGCGCGACGGACAGCCGCTCCACCGTGAGCCGCCGGACCCGCCCGGCCGCACCCGCTGCACCCACCGCACCCGCCGCACCCGCGCCGGGCGCCTGGGCGAGCCACGCGGCCCGCAGCAGGTTCTCCAACTGGTTGAGCGGCAGGGCCGAACCGGGCGCCGGCGAGGCGAGCAGCAGGTCCGCCGTCCGCCCCGGCTCCGCCCGCCCGTACAGCCGGCCGCCCACCGCGTCCCGCTGCCAGGCCGCCAGCCGGAAGGCGTGCCCGCTCCAGCTGAGCGCGCCGCCCGGCGCGGGCGGTGCCACGTCCTCCGCCCCCAGGGCCCCGGTCGGCGGCAGCATCGCCTGCTCCGGCGGCAACTCACCGGCCCGGTACACCAGTTCGGCGGTGGCCAGCCGCCGCCCTTCGCGCTCCAGGGTGACCGCGACCCGCCAGCCGCCGTCCTGCGCCCAGCGGCCCTCGGCGTGCCGGGTCAGCACCGCCGTCCGCCGGCCGGGGCCGACCCGCAGCTCCGCCAGGTCCACGTCCAGGTCCCGGAGTTCGGCGAACCGCAGCTGGTCCCCGTTCTCCGGCAGCACCCAGTCACCGGCCGCCCGCAGGTACTCCAGGCAGAGCGAGACCGGCAGCGCGGGCTCGCCGCCGACCCGGAAGTCGTCGCAGCACGGCAGCTCCCCGGCCGTCAGCAGGTGCTCCGTGGTCAGCGCGGCGTACGGCCGGAAGTCCAGCGGCTCGCCCAGGTAGTAGCGGCTCGCGGCGAGCCGCTCGATCCCGGGCAGACCGGTGTCCTGCTGGTAGCCGCGCAGCACGGACGGCAGCATCGCCGGACCGACGTCGCCGATGAACGTCGACTCGCCGCTGCCGCCGGAGAACAGCTCCCGCTTCCAGTGGTACAGGCCCTCACGGACGTCCACCGCCGACATGTAGCGCAGCGTGGCCTCGTAGTTGGTGATCATCCCGAGGCGTTCCCAGGTCGGCCAGCAGACCGTGGACACCGGCGTCCGCCGGACCCGGCCCGACTGCTCGCCGTCCTGCGAGGCCCACAGCCCGAGCCGGCTCAGCGCCTCGTTGGCGGCCCCGTAGTCGAGCTGGCCGACCATGCCGCCCCAGCGGCCGGTCAGCGAGCCGACGCTGCAGAAGAACGCCAGCGGCGGCCGGTCCGCCACCGCCCGCAGCAGGTTGAGGAAGCCCCCGACCTTGACCCGGACGACCAGCGAGACGATCTGCTCGGTCTTGCCCGGCAGCCGCACCGGCACGTCCACGCCCGCGTTGTGGACGACGCCGGCCAGCCGGTCGCCGGCCTCGTCGACCAGCCGGGCGACCTGCGCAGGATCGGTGATGTCGCACTGCACGTAGTCGATCCGCAGACCGTCCTCGCGGGCCGAGACGAGGTTGGCCCACAGCTCGCGCTCCTGGGCCAGCTTCTCCAGCTCGCCGCGGACCTGCGGCACCCGGCGGGCGGCCACGGCCTCCCGCAGCCGCTCGTCCCGGTAGCGCCGGAACTCCCGCTCGTCGAACGCCAGCGCCGGGACGGCGGCCGCGTCGGGCACCGCGCCACGACCGCTGACCACCACCCGCGCGCCGAACTCCTCGGCGAGCGAACGGGCCAGCGCGTAGCCGATGCCGCGCCCGCCGCCGGACATCACCACCGTGTCGCCGGGCCGCAGCGCGCGGACCGGCGGGGCGGGCTGGGCGTGGCGGGCCCGCAGGCTGTAGCGGCGGCCGCCGTGATGGCCGATCTCGAACGCGCCCCAGCGGTACAGCTCCCGGCTCACCAGCTCGCCGATCTCCTCCGCCGAGTGCTCGGCGGTGAGGTCGAGGATCCTGATGTTGCAGTTCGGGACCTCCCGGGGCAGTCCCTTGGCGAGCCCCGCCCACAGGCCGCCGAGCGGCTGCTCGACCCGGTCCGCGCCGAAGCCCATCCGGCCGCCCAGCCAGGTGACCGGCAGGTAGAACAGCCGCACCGCGTCGGTCTCGGTGATCCAGTCCGCGAAGCAGGCCTGGAGCATCGCGACCGTCTGCCGGAACGGTGCCTCCCAGCCGTCCGGGCCGCTGCGGTCGAAGGGCTCCTCGAGGTTGAGGTCGACGATCCCGTCGATCCGCCCGGCCGCGGCGAACAGGGCCGCCGCGGCCTCGGCGAAGCCGCCGCGCTGCCCCTCGGCGGGCGGGGCGAGCCGGTGCGCCCGCGCCCCGGCCGCGGTGAGCGCCGCGGCGACCGCGGCGGCGGTGGCCTCCCGGCCACCGACCACCGCGATCGAGCGCCCGCGCAGCCCGGGGGCGGCGCCCGGCGGGAGCGCGGCGGTCTCCACCGGCTCCCACACGTGGCGCCGCACGGGGCGCACCGATCCGTCCTGCGGGTAGTCCACCACCGGCGGGGCGAGGGCCTCCGCGAGGGTGATCGGTTCCTTGAGTGTCATCGGCGTGTCATCGCTTCCTGGGCTCCACGACGAGGCGGATGCCGTCCACCGGGCGGAAGGACACCAGCGTGCCCAGCGTCAGCGGGTGGTCGGGGACCAGCCGCAGCCGGAAGCGCTGGGCCACCATGGCCAGCGTCAGGTGCGTCTGCACCAGTGCCATCTGGTTGCCGATGCACTTGCGCTGGCCCCCGCCGAACGGGAAGTAGGCGTACCGGGGCTGCTGGGCGCGGTTCTGCTCGGTGAAGCGCTCCGGGTCGAAGCGCTCCGGGTCGACCCAGTAGTCCGGGTGCCGGTGGGTGACGTACGGGACCATGAAGACGCTGCCGCCGGCCGGCACGTGCCAGCCGTTGACGTCGTCCTCCGCGACGGCGTCGCGCGGGTACACCCAGATCGGCGGGTGCAGCCGCAGCGTCTCGTCGGTGACCATCCTGGCGTACGGGAGCTTCGGCAGGTCCTCGATGGTGGGCGTGCGCCCGCCGAGCACCTGCTCGACCTCCTCGTGCAGCCGCTCCTGCGCCTCCGGGTCCTTGGCCAGCTCGTAGAGCGCCCAGGCCAGGCCGGTGCCGGTGGTCTCGTGGCCGGCCATGAAGACCGTCATGATCTCGTCCCGGACCTGCTGCCGGGTCCACTCGCCGCCGCTCTCGTCCCGGGCCTGGAGGAGCAGGCTGACCAGGTCGGTCAGCCCCTCGTGCCGGCCGTCCCGGTGCGCCTCGACGATGCCGTCCACCACGTCGTACATCACCTTGCGCGCCTGGCGGATGCGCCGGTTGTACGGGATCGGGACGAACTCGGGGGTCAGCTGGTTGAGGGTGCCGCGGAAGACCATGGCCTCGATGGAGGTGACCATCGCCGGCCCCACCCGGTCACTGAGCGGGTGGAGGTCGGTGTCGAACATGACCTTGCCGAGGGCCCCCAGGGTGAGGTCCATCATCTCCGGCACCACGTCGATGCCGGCCTTGTCCGACCCGCCCTGCTCCCAGCGGTCGAGCACCAGGGCGGTGGAGTCGGTCATGGTGGTCGCCATGTTGTCGATCGCGGTCTTGTGGAACAGCGGGTTCACCACCCGGCGGTGCTGCTTCCACTCCTCCCCGTCGAGGGTGAGCAGGCCCATCCCCATGAAGATCTTGAAGGCGTCGTAGCCCTTGCCGCGGATGTAGTTCTGGTTGTTGTCCTGGAGGACGTACTTGATGTTGTCCGGGTGGTAGTTCAGGTGGACGGTGAAGTAGCCCAGCGGCAGCCGGACCATGTCCCCGTAGGCCCGGCTCAGTTCGGTGAACAGGGCGGGCGCGTTGCGCTGGAACTTGCGCAGGTTGCCGGGGACGGTCCGCAGTCCGCGCGGCCCCGGGGCGGGGCGGGCGAGCCGCGCGACGGCGGGCGCGGGGCGGCGCGCCGGGCGGCGCTCGGGCGCGGCGACGACCGTGGCCACCGCCGTACCCGGCTCCGGGGCCGGCTCCCCGCCGTTCTCCTTGCTCGCGGTCACGTCGGTGCTCGCCTTCCTGCTCGTGGCGTACTGGGGGTCCGTGGCCGCCGGCGTCGGCCCACCAGCCGCGCCGGCCTCAGCTTTTCCCATCGCCGTCACCACCTCACTGGCCTCGGCGGGGGCCGCCCCGGGATCTGCCGCCTCGGGTTCCGCTCTACCGGTACCGGTACCGGTACCAGGACCGACCGCCCGGGCGGCGGCCGCCTCGGCCACCTCCTCGGGAGTCACGAACTTCCCGGTGCTGCGGTCGAGATAGCCCATCAGCGTCCAGTCCAGGTCCTTCATCTGGATCAGGATCCGCCCGTCCGGACGGACGGCGACGAAACGGTTGCCGCTGCCCGCGTTCCGCCCGTCGGCCTCCGCCCCGGGCAGCACCGCGTACAGGTCGACCCGGCCGTACCGGGCCGCGACATGGCTGTCGCCGCCGTGCTCGTAGACGTCGATCCGGCCGATGCCCAGCGGGGCCGCGAGCGGGATCAGGTCGCCGTCGACCAGGGCCAGCACCCCGGTCCTGGCCAGCCCGTCGAGCAGCACCACCGGGATCCCGAAGCTCCCGAAGACCCGGTGGTCGGTGGGCAGTTCGAGGTTGTAGGTGGCGCGCTTGCCGTCCGGGTGCAGCCGGGTGTCGGTGGTCGACACGAACAGGTCGGTCAGCAGCACCGGGGAGCCCGGGCTGTGGTACGGGTCGGGCACCGGCGTCTCCGCGGCCGGGTGCCAGGCCTTCCAGTGCGGCGCGTCCGGCAGGTCGCCCGCCAGCAGCACCCGCACCTCGAAGTGCAGCCGGTCCTTGACCAGTACGGTGCCGTTGGGCGCCACCACGTCGTGGGTGATCCGCACCGCCACCACGGCCTGGCCGAGATCGGCCCGCCGCTCCACCAGCTCGGCCCGGATCCGCTTCCGCAGCCCGGCCCGGTCCGACTCGCGGACCTTGAGGAAGTGGTGGAAGCGCAGGTCCTCGAAGGCGTACACCTTGAGGTCCGGCACCAGCCAGGAGGCCGCCTCGAAGGCGATCTCGGTGACGAACGTCCCCGGCAGGGTGGGCGCGTCGCCGACCTTGTGGTGGCGCAGGTAGTCGTCCCGCTCCAGGTCGAAGACCCGCTCGAAGGTGACCGAGTCCGTGCCGCGCTCGACCACCTCGCCGAGGTAGAACGGCAGCACCTCCGGCTCCACCGGTCCCGCCGCGGCCGGCCGCTCCGGGCGCACCGGCTCCAGCGGCACCGCGGAGTCCGTACCGCCGCGCGGCGCCCCCGGGTTGAGGAAGCCCGGCAGCAGCCGGTCGACCGCCCGCCGCTCCGCGTCACCGAGGTGCACGGTGTACGGCGACGGCTTGGCCAGGTTGAGCTCGCGGACGAAGTGGTGCACGCCCTCCGCGGTGCTCATCGCGGAGTACAGGCCGCTCTTCTCGAAGTACGCCTTGGTCAACTCGTTGGCGCCCAGGCCGACCTCGCCCCACAGGGTCCAGCCCACGGTGAACTCGTGGATGCCCAGCACCTGCTGGTGGTAGGTCGCCGCGGCCCCGAGGAAGTCGTTGCCCGAGGCGTAGTCGGCCTCGCCGACCTGGCCGGTCATGCCCAGCAGCGAACCGAAGTTGCACCAGGCACGCGGCAGCCGGCCCCGGAGGGCGTGCTTGAGGTTGAAGTAGCCCAGCACCTTCAGGTCGCGGACCTGCCGGAACTCCGCCAGGCTCTTGGTCGCGATCGGCGCCGAACGGTTCAGCCCCGCCGCGTTGACCAGCAGGTCGATCCGCCCGGCCTCGGCGTGGATCCGGTCCATCGCGGCCGTCACCTGCTCGCGGTCGGTCACGTCGCAGGGCACGTAGTGCACCGCGCCCGCACCGCTGTGCTCGGCGATCCGGCGCAGGTTGGCCCGGATCACCCGCGCCTGGCCGATCCGCTCGTACGCGCGGTTGAGCTGCGCGGGGTTGCGGCCGGTCCGCAGCGCCAGCTGCTTGCGGATGTAGTCGGCGCGGCCCTTGGCGAAGGCCTCGTCGTCCAGCTCCAGGTACTCGGCCGGGTGGGAGTCCACCGGGTTGCTGCCGAGCACGTACACCCGGGGCCGGAAGTGCCGGGCGACCTCGGCCAGCAGCTCGGCGGTGATGCCCCGCCCGCCGCCGACCGCGACCACGACACTGTCCGGACCGAGCGTCGCCTCCCCCGGCGGCAGCAGCTCGCCGGGCTCCTCGGCGAGGGTGACGGTCAGCCGCCGCCCGCCGTCGTGGAAGGCCGAGGGGACGCCGCGCCGGAACGCCGACTCCCGCTCCGCCTGCGCGACCCCGGTGGCGGCCTCCCGCGCCCCGGTGATCAGCGCGTAGGTCAGGCACTGCGGCGCGTACTCCAGGTGGATCACCTTGAACAGGCCCGTGAACATGCCCGTGAAGGGGTGCGGGGTGCGGTCGGTCATCGCCCCGAGGAACAGCCCGACGCAGCTCGCGCCGCCGGCCTCGTCGGCCAGCGCCTCGTGCCGCTGCTGCACCGTCAGGAAGACCAGCTCGTGCAGGGCGCTCAGCGCCTCCGCCTCCGCCGGACCGGCCGTGTCCGCGCCGGACAGGTCGGTGACCACCCGGATGTGCCGGATCAGCCGCCGCGGGTCCGCCTCGTCCAGCAGCCCCGCCAGCGCCTCGGCGTCCGGCACGTGCCGGACCCCGGGACCGCCGGGCACGGTGGACAGCACCAGGGTGCCGGCCGGCGCCCCGGCCGCCGTCACCGTCTCCGGCCGGTCGGTCAGGACGACGGTGGGCTCCGCGGGCCAGAACGACAGCTCGGCGCGGACCGGCTCGCCGGGCGTCTCGGTCAGGCCGGGCACGTGCCGGCTCACCACCAGCGGGTGCCGGTCGTCGTACAGCCGCTCGTCGTAGAACGCGGACGGCACGTGGAGCTCGGCCTCGGGCGCCGGCACGGCCGCCGACAGCGGGGCCGAGACCCGGACGCTGAGGTCGGGCGCGCCGTTCTCGCCGCGGCAGACCACCAGCGCGTCGCGCCCGGCCGGCTCCTCGGCCAGCACCTGGAGGATGCCGATCGCACCCTCGGCGCCCAGGTAGCAGACCTCCCGGCCGGGGCGGACGGCCCCGCACTCGACGGTCGGCACCGGCCCCGCGGCCGAGGCCGGCTCTCCGGCCGGCTCCGCCTCGGCGAGCGGGGTGTCCAGGTAGCCGAGCACCTCCAGCCCGGCCGCGGCGGCGGTCTCCTCCGTCACCAGGGCGAACAGGAAGGCGCCCTCGGCCAGCACGCTGCGGTCGTCGAGGGCCTCGTCCAGCAGCTGGCGCACCTCGTCGGTGCTGTTGCCGTTGATGCCGCCGACCAGCGCCATCGTCAGCTCGCCCTGCCGCAGGTAGCGGATGGCGACGTCGATCGCGCTCAGGGTCGAGGTGAACCCCGTGTCGACCGTCATGTTGAGGCCCTTGAGGTCGAAATAGTTGGCGACCCGGGCCGGGATCACATTCGGCATCATGCCGGGGAAGGAGTCCTCGTTGGACGGCGGGACCAGCCGCCGCACCTCGGTCCTGAGCAGCTCCAGCGCCTCCGGCAGCCACGGCGCCGAGGCCAGCGAGGCATCGGCCTTCAGCGCGATGGTCAGATCGTCCAGGTAGCAGCGCAGCGCGTAGAGCGTCGCGTTGCGGGTCGCCCCGAGGTGGCCGAGCACCACGCCGGTGGTCTCGCTGTTGTCCTCCCAGAACGCACCCAGGCTGTCGCGCAGCCGGTGGGCGCACTTGAGGATCATCAGCTGGCAGCGGTCGATGCCCCGCATCATGCCGGGGGGCATCCGCACCTGCTGGAACGACGGCAGCGGGTAGGTGTCGCCGAAGGACACGTCCTCCGGACCGGTCCGGCCCAGCCAGGTGGCCAGCTCGTCGGCGGTCTCGGTGCCCGGCACGTGCGCCGTCCGGGCCACGATCGCGATCCGCTGCGGCTTCACCTGCTCGGTCCGCGCCGGCAGCGGGAGTCCGGACGGCGCCTTCGGCGCCGCGGGCGGCTCCTGCACGACCAGGTGGGCGTTGGTGCCGCCGAAGCCGAAGCCGGAGACGGCGGCCGTGCGGCGGCGGGCGCCGCGCGGCCAGGGCACCGCCTCGGTCGGCACGACCAGGTTGGAGCCGCCGATCGCGAAGTCCGCCGGGGTCTCGGTGAACCGGTGCTGCGGCGGGATCGCATCGTGCCGGAAGCCCAGCACGACCTCGATCAGCGAGGCCACGCCCGCGGCCCAACCGGTGTGCCCGATCACCGACTTGTTGGAGGTGACGACCACCGGGGCACGGCCGGGCTCATGACCGCCCAGCGTCTCGCGCAGGGTGGTGAACTCCGCCAGGTCGCCCGCCGGGGTACCGGTGGCGTGGGCGACGATCCAGTCCGGCCGCACGTCGTCCATGCCCGGCCGGTCCAGCGCGCGGCGGATCGCCAGCTTCTGGCCGGCCGCGCTCGGCGCGTAGATCGCCTTGCCCTTGCCGTCCGAGGACGAGCCGAAGCTGCGCAGAGTGGCCAGCACCCGGTCGCCGTCCCGGCGGGCCCGGCTGAGCCGCTTGAGCACGACGGTCGCGGCGCCGTCCGAGAACAGCACCCCGTCGCTGTCCTTGTCGAGCGAGCGGACCTCGCCGCTCACCGACAGGCCGTTGAGCTTGGCGAACAGGATCGACCCGCGCGGGCCCACGGCGAACGAGCCGCTGCAGACCGCGATGTCGTGCCGGCCCTCCAGCAGGCCCTTGAGGCCCAGGTCCACCGCGTAGAGCGAGGAGGAGCAGGCGGTGTCCACCAGCAGCAGCTCGGCGGAGTCCGGCAGCACGTCGCGCATCGCGTTGAGCCCGACCCGGTGCGGGAAGAAGTGCAGCGGCTCGGGGCCGCTGCGCGGGTAGTGCCCGGCCAGCCGCCGCTCGACGGTGGCCAGCGCGGCGGCCCGGTCCGCCCCGGACAGGCCGAGACCGTCCAGGATGGGCGCGATCCGGCCGAGCACACCGGCCCGGACGGTCGCCTCCTCCAGGTGCTGGCTGCCGTCGGCGGTGTAGCCGACCAGGAAGGAGCAGCGGTCCTCGGGGTTGTGCCGGACGCCCTCCATGGCCTGGAGCAGCGAGTGGCGCAGCCAGAGCGTGGTGGACTCCACGGCGTTCGGGTCGGTCCCCGCCTCGGCCAGCTCGCGGGCCAGCTGCGGGTGCGGCACGAAGTCGGTGATGAAGGCCGAGCGCTTGGAGTAGGTCTTGTCCTCGTCGCGCTTGTCGGCCGAGTGGAACTTGTCGTTGTCCCACCGGTCGGCGGGGATCTCGACGAACCGGTCGGCGCCGTGCATGAGCTCGTGCCAGTACTCGTCGAGGTCGTTGGCGCCGGGCACCACGATGCCCATGCCGACGATGGCGATCTCGTCGTCCTCGTCGAAGGCCTCTTCCTCGACCGCCTCCTTCGCGGCCACCGGGGCGACCGGGGCCGGCGCGACCGGGGCCGGCGCGACCGGGGCCGGCGCGGCCTTGACCACCGGCGCCTGACGCGGGGTCACCGCGGCCTGCACGGCGGCGGTGACGGGTGCGGCGACCGGGGCGGGCGCGGTCACGGTCACGGGCGCGGTCACGGCGGCGGTGACCACCGACGCGTCCTCCGACTCCTCCACCGGCTCCCCGACCGGAACGGTCGGCGGCACCGGCTCCACCAGCGCCCGCGGCGGCGAGAGCAGCGCCTGCCCGGTGGACAGTCCGCCGTCCGCCAGGATCACCTGGCCGGTGATCCAGCTCGACCTGGGCGAGGCCAGGAAGGCCACCACCTCGGCCAGCTCCTCCGGGTGGCCGAGCCGCCCCATCGGAGTGGCCTCGACGGTCGCCCGCTGCATCCGCTCGGCGTCCGGGAAGAGGTCCACGACCTCGCTGTAGAGCATGCCGGCGGCGGCCGTGTTGACCCTGATCCCGTCCCGGGCGTAGTCGACGGCCAGGTAGCGGGTCATCGCCTCCACCGCGGCCTTGGCCGGCCCGCAGGCCAGGTAGTTGGCCATCACGAACTGGCCGCCGCCCAGCGTGGACAGGTTGACGATGCTGCCCCCGCCCCGCCGCGCCATCAGCGCGGCGGCGCGCTGGGCGCACGCGAGGCCGCCCTTGAGGTTGGTGTTGAGGGCCCGGTCGATCAGCTGGTCGGTGACCTCGCCGCCCGGCACCAGGGCGCCGTTGGCGGCGTTGTTGACCAGGATGTCGAGGCCGCCGAAGCGCTCCTCGATCTCGTCGAACATCCGGTCGACCTGGCCCCGGACGGCGACCGACGCCCGGATGACGTACGCCTGGCCGCCGGCCCGCTCGATCTCCTCGGCGGTCTCCCGGGCGGGCCCGGGCGAGTGCAGGTGGTTGATGACGACGAGCGCGCCGTCGGCGGCGAGACGCTTGGCGATGACCTTGCCGACGTTCCGCGCCCCTCCGGTGACCAGGGCGATCTTTCCCTGCAGTTCCTGGGACACCTCGCTCACACCGATCCGCCCGAGGCGATGATCAGGTCAGCGATCTTGCCCAGGGTGTTGTAGGCGGCCGGACGGACGTCGGACGGCCGGGGCGGCAGCTCGTAGCGGTTGCCGACGCGCACCAGCAGCTCCGTCTGCTTCACCGAGTCGACACCCAGCTCGGCCTCCAGGTCGGTGGCCTCCTCGAACACCTCGGCCGGGTACTCCAGCGCCTCGGCGTAGATGTCGGCGAGCTGACGGACCAGGGTGTCCCGGTCCACCGCCACCGCCGGCACGGCCGCGGCGCTCAGGTGGCCGTTGACACTCCCGTTCGCCGCGCCGACGCTCGGCTCCTCCTCCTTCGCGCCCAGGTAGGTCAGGTAGGCCTCGCGGGCGAACGCCCGGACCTCGACACCCCGACCGTTCCAGAACGCCTCGAAGTCCTCGGCCGGCACGTCGGACAGCAGCGCCGCCCGCAGCTGGTCCGCCGAGGAGCCGCCCGAGCCCGCCGCGACCGCACCCACCGAGGCCAGCCGGTCGAGCGCCTGCCGCAGCACGGCGGCGCCCCCCGCCTCCGGCAGCAGGGTCGGCACGGTGGTGACCGGCGACTCCACGATGCGGCCGGTGATCCGGCTCAGCGCGTCCAGCGCGCCGCTCTCGACGAACACCGACACACCGGTGCCCGCCAGCTCGCGGACGGTGTCGCCGAAGCGCACCCGGGCGGTGAAGTGCCCGGCCAGCAGCTCGGTCAGCCGGTCCGCGTCCTCGTAGGCGCGGCCGATGATCGGCGAGTGCACGGTGGTCTCCAGCGGACGCTGGCGGATGTCCGCGATCCGCGCGGCGAACTTCTCCGCCGCCGGGCCGAGCAGCGGGCTGTGGAAGGCGTACGGCGACTTGAGCCGGGCGAAGTCGATCTTCAGCACGGCGGCCAGCCGGCCGATCGTGTCCAGCGTCTCGGCCCGACCGGACAGCACGGTCTGGCCCGCGTGGTTCTCCACCGCGATACCGGTCAGCGGGTCGCCGACCAGGTCGACGAGCCGCTGCGCCCGGCCGGCGTCGGTGCCGATGGCGGCCATGTAGGCGTCGCCCAGACCGGCCTCGCGCAGCGCGATGCTCCGGTGGCAAACGATCTCGGCGCCCTCGGCGGGCGTGAACGCGCCCGCGGCGACCAGCGCGGCGATCTCGCCGAGGCTGTGGCCGATCAGAACGTTCGGGCGCAGACCACGGGCCCGCAGGACGGCGTAGGTGGCGGTGGACACCGCGTAGATCGCCAGCTGGAGCGCCTCCGGGGCCTCCCGGAGCAGCTGCTCGGTGTCCGGCGTCCGCGTCGCGAACAGCTGGTCCACCGCGCGGTCGCCGAGCAGCGGACGGGCGGCGTCACCGATCTCGGCGAGGACCGGTCCCACCTCGGGGAACTCGTCCCGCAGGTCGGCGAGGGCACGGCCGTAGAACGCACCCTGCCCCGGAAAGAGGACGGCAATCGAAGTTTCAGGCATGACGCACACTTCCCCCATACTCATTTGCGTGATCAGCTGCACCGGCGGATCGCGCCGCATTTCCTTGACCGATGAGACCGTATTCATGCCCCAACACTCGAGAGAGGCGATTCCGGTTAATCTTCGGTTAACTCGAGAACGCGATCACAGCCGAATTCGATGCCTTCGGACACGGCATTGAGGACGCCATTGTCCGGAAATGCATCCGGAGGTCCGGCTCGGCGGCGCACCCTGGCGGCGCGCGAAACGTCCGAGCAACTGGCCTGCAACAGAACGCCGTTGGAGTCCGTCGACCCCCCACGACGTCAGGCGGTCGTCACCGCCCCCTACCGCTGCCCACCAGTCGAACAAGTGGAATGACCGACTTCGGTTCCGCAATTGTCAGCCACTGCCACATTCAAGTTCTTCTTCCCCCGTACCGCTGCGTGCCGAAGCACACCCTCATACTTGTTTCACCCTAGGAATGTGCCTGACGGCAAGTCAAGTACTTTCTTGGGCGACCGGTCGGTAACATTCCTGACCTGCACCGGAGCCCCGTGCCGACTTCGTCACAACCCTCATTTCGCCAGGCCATGTCAAGTTGTGCGCCACGAAAAAGCGCGAAACAGAAACGCTTCTGCCGCTACTTCCGGAAGCGGTTCCCGAAGTCCCCCGACAACCTCCCCGAACCCCCGCCCAATCGACGCACACCCCGCCCTCCCC
>NZ_JZWY01000380.1:0-25175 GCF_000966955.1 Streptomyces sp. NRRL S-495 | reverse complement strand
CGGCTACCTGCCGGCGATGGTGTCGGCGAGGCGGGCGCGGGGGGAGGTGGTGGGGCGGCGGCGGGTCGCTTCCTGGCGGTCGGCGGTGTGGTAGGCGGCGTAGAGGGCGTGGACGCCGAGCCAGCGGAGGGGTTCGGGTTCCCAGCGGCGGACGCTGTGGCCGACCCAGGGCAGCCGGGTGAGTTCGGTGTCGTGGCCGAGGACGAGGTCGCGCAGGGTTCGGCCGGCCAGGTTGGTGGTGGTGACGCCGCTGCCGACGTAGCCGCCGGCCCAGCCCAGGCCGGTACGGCGGTCCAGGTCGACGGTGGCGCACCAGTCGCGGGGCACGCCGAGGACCCCGGCCCAGGCGTGCTCGATCCTGGCGGTGCGGGCGGCGGGGAAGAACTCGTGCAGGATCTCGCGCAGTTGGCGGACGGTCGCGGGCTGGGTGGCGCCGTCGGTGTCGGTGCGGGAGCCGAAGCGGTAGGGGACGCCGCGCCCGCCGAGGGCGATCCGGTCGTCCGCGGTGCGCTGTGCGTACATGTAGGCGTGGGCGAAGTCGCCGAGCACCTCGCGGCCCTCCCAGCCGGTCTCCTCCCAGAAGGAGGCCGGGAGCGGTTCGGTGGCGATCATCGCCGAGTTCATCGGCAGCCAGGTGCGGCGTTCGCCCGCGAGGCCCGAGGTGAAGCCCTCGGTGGCGCGCAGTACGTACCGGGCGGTGACGGTGCCGTGCGGGGTGACGGCCCGGGCCTTGCGGCCGCCGCGGATCGCGGTCACCGGGGTGCCCTCGTACAGTTCGACGCCGAGCCGTTCGACCACCTCGGCGAGGCCGGCGGCGAGCTTGGCGGGCTGGACCCTGGCGCCGTGGGGGCTCCAGACGCCGCCGAGGGCCCCGGCGACGTTCAGTCGGTGCGCGGTCTCCTCGGCGTCGAGCAGCTGGACGCGATCGGCGCCGTAGGCGCGTTCGGCCTCGGTGAAGTCGCGCAGCCGGGCCAGTTGGGCGGGGGTGCGGGCGACCTCCAGGACGCCGCCGCGCACCAGGTCGGCGTCGATGTCCTCGGCGGCGAGGGTGTCGGCGACCTCGCCGACCGCCCGGTCCATCACCCGCTGCATCGCGGCGGCGCGCTCCTGCCCGTAGCGGCGGGCGAAGGCGCCGCGGCCGGCGAAGCCGTTGTACAGCCAGCCGCCGTTGCGCCCGGAAGCGCCGTAGCCGCAGAAGCGCTGTTCCAGGACGGCGATCCGCAGGCCCGGGTCGGCCTTCTTGAGGTAGTACGCCGTCCACAGGCCGGTGTAGCCGCCGCCGACCACGCAGACGTCGACCTCCCGGTTGCCGGGCAGTGCGGGCCGGGCCTCGGGCATCCCGAGCCTGCCCCACCAGAAGGACACTCCGCCGTTCACGCCCGTGCTGTTCCCGGCCGTGCCGTTCACACCCGTGCCACCGGATCCCACGGAACCCGACCTCCACCTCGCGCCGACAGTTTCCCGGACGCTACGCCTGCCGCCCGGGTGCGAACCAGCGCCAGCTTGGAAGAATCCGGTGCCCGCGCGCTGCACCCTGTCAGGCGAGGAGGCGTTCGAGGAGCCCGGCGGCCGGCTCGGCCTGCTCGGGTCCGGGGGCGGCGCAGCGCACGTCGAAGGCCACGTCGCGGGCGCGGGCGAGGGCGGCGGCGTCGCGGGCCGGATCGAGGAAGACGGAGCGCCCCGGTGACAGGAGCATCGGCACGGTGCCTCCGGTCCAGTCGGGGGTGAGTTCGACGAGTCCGCCGTCGTCCTCGGCCATCACCTCCGCCAGGCCGCGCAGGACGGTGAACGCCCAGATCATGCCGGGGAGTTCGAAGTCGACCCGGGTGTCGAGGTCGAGCGCGAGGGCGCCGGTGGCACTGTCGTGGCGGAGGGTGAGGTCCTCGTGCTCGGCCAGTTCGAGGAGGTGGTCGGCGTGGTCGCCGTCGAGCCAGCTGTCGCACTCGGCGACGGCGGCCGGGAGTTCGGCGAGGTACTGGCCGCGCAGGGCCCGGTCGGGCCAGGGGGTGCAGAGACCGGTCCAGTCGGACTCCGGCCAGGCGGAGGCCGGGGCGAGCGGCGAGCGCAGATAGGCCCGCAGGCGGGGTTCGGCGATGGTGACCGCCGCCGTGACCGTGATGTACCGCGCCATGTCCGCCGCTCCTCCGTCGTCGTGCCGACCGCACTGGCCGCGCCGGCTGTGGACGGTGCCGATTGTGCCCGCACCCGCCGACAGTGGGGGCCGCGGCGGGGGCGGGCGACGGGGGTGCCGGCTCAGCCGACGGTCGAGCCGGTGGTCGAGCCGATGGTCGAGCCGGTGACCGGCTCGGAGAGCGGGATGCTCTCACCGGCGAAGCCGGCCTTGACGAACTGCCAGGTGAGGCCGTTGATCACGCCCTGACCGAGGGGCGCGAACCGGGCGAAGGCCGGCTGGCTGAGGTCGATGTGGGTGGAGTCGCAGGACGGACACTTGTCCCTGACCGGCACGGTGACGGTCTTGCCCTGGTAGCTGACCTTGACCGAAATGCCCTTGCAGAGCGGGTCGTTGTTGGGGTTGGCACTGGTCCACCAGGTGTGCGAGACGGCGACCAGCATCTGGCTGCCGGCATTGATCTGAGTCCCGCAGGCGCCGTAGCCCGCATCGTTGTAGTAGGTGGCCTTGCCGGTCATGGGCTTGTTGATCGGTATCGCGGCGCTCGCGGTGCCGGCGGTGAGCGCGACCAGCGCGGCGGCGGCCAGCGGGACGCCCGCCAGGATCCGGAGGTTCGGGACAACTCGCATGTGTGCCCTCCCAGTTCGGTGGTTGGAAAGGACAGTAGGCAGAGCATCCACAACTGGTACAGACATCTGACATGTTGTCATGAACACAGGCGGGGACGCTTTACCCGATCGGCCGACGGAGGGACGATGCGTGACCGCACGACTCCCCCGCGCGTTCAGCAGGGCGCCCGATCCCGTGTCCTCGGAGGCCCCGTTGCGCACCTTCGCCCTGCTCGCCACCCTCACCGCCGTACTCGCCGGCGCCCTCGCCGGCCCGGCCGCCGCCGCACCGAAGCCCCGGGAGGTCAACCAGGGCTACAGCATCCCGGTCGGCGCCGTCACCGATCTCGGTGCGCTCCCCGTACTCGGCAGCCTCGGCCTGGACTTCGCCCGACTGCTGGGGGCGTAGGGACCGGCGGGGAGCCGCCGACGACCGTCTGTCAGGTGCCGGACAGTGCAAGAACTGTCCGGAAGATGATCGTCAGCCCCTCAGGCGAGCCCGTGACCTGCGCCGTCACAGGAACACCACATCGATTCCGGTCGGAATTGGTCTCGACCATTGCCCGGCATCCGCATTCGGAGGAGGCTCCTCGGCGAAGCGCAGGGGCACGGACCCCGGCGCTCACCAATGGGAGGAAGACCACTCATGTCGCTTCGCAAGGCCTTCTCCGCCGTGGCCGTGGCCGGACTCATGGCCGGCGGCGCCCTGATAGCTGCCCCGAGCGCCCAGGCGTCCACCTGGACCTACATCGGCATCTACCCGACCGCCGCCTCCTGCCACGCGGCCGGCCAGGCGTACGTGAACAACCACCAGGCCATCGTCTACTTCTGTGACACCACCACCGAGACGGGCCCGGCGCGGCTCTCCGCCGTCCTCTACTGAGCCGCCGGAACGGACTGACGGTGGGCCGCACGGGCAGTGCGACCCACCGCTAGCGCCGGACTCGACCTCCTCCGGATCCGATCCTCGAAGACGATCCCCGGAGGCACCCCTCGCCGTACTCGGGCCCGTCCGGACACACTCCGGGCGGGCCCTTCGACTGCCCACGGTTACTTCCGCTGCGAGAGTTAGTCCTCCCGACACGCCCGCGACAGGCGGGAACACGCCCTCGCAGCAGCCGCGTCATCACCCGAAAGCCTCCCGCAACGCGGCGTCATACGGCCGCAACACCCGTTCTCAGCAGGCGGAACGGGTGATTGACAGGGATACGCGGGCTTCAGCACGATGAGCGCCGAGCCCAGTCGCAGCACCCCGAGACAGCGGAAGGAGGGCCGATGATCACCCGCACCGTTCACCGTGTCGCCCCGGCCCGTCGCCGCTGTTGTTGTCGCGGGACGCTCGCCCGCTGATTCCCGGCCGCACTCCGGCCGCCCTTCCTCACCGCGGCACCCGTGCGCCCTCCGTCGCACCCCGCCGTGCCCTGCCCCGCCGCTCCCTGCCCGCGTCCGCCTGCACACGGTCGTCCGCGCCGGCCGGGCCCTGTCGGCGCACCCGCCTTCACCGCATCCACCTCCGTACGAGAGTCGAGGATCCGCCATGTCCACCGCCACCACCACCGAACTCCGCCTCACCCCGGCCGCCGGCCGGATCGGCGCGATCGTCCACGACGTGCGCCTCGGCGGCGAGCTGCCCGCCGAGACCGTCGCCGCGATCGAGGCCGCCCTGTACGAGCACAAGGTGCTGTTCTTCCGCGGCCAGCAGCACCTGGACGACGCCGAGCACGAGGCCTTCGCCCGCCTGCTCGGCCACCCGGTCGGCCACCCCACCGTCCCCAGCGCGGACGGCCGCTACGTCTTCGAGCTGGACGCCACCAAGGGTGTGCGCGCCAACAACTGGCACACCGACGTCACCTTCGTCCCCTCCTACCCCAAGGCCTCGATCCTCCGCGCGCTGGAGCTGCCGCCGGCCGGCGGCTCGACCGTGTGGGCCAACACCGCCGCCGCGTACCAGGACCTGCCGGAGCCGCTGAAGGTGCTGGCCGAGTCGCTGCGCGCCGTGCACACCAACGACTACGACTACGCGGCGAGCCTCGCCCTGCGCCCGGAGCTGGCGGACAACGCCGAGATCGCCAACCTGTTCCGGCAGGTCTTCGTCTCCACCGCCTTCAAGACCGAGCACCCGGTGGTCCGGGTCCACCCGGTGACCGGCGAGAAGAACCTCCTGCTCGGCGCCTTCGCCCAGCGGATCCAGGGTGTCTCCGGCGCCGACAGCCGGGCCCTGCTCGCGCTCTTCCAGCGCTATGTGGAGCGGCTGGAGAACACCGTGCGCTGGGACTGGCAGGTCGGTGACGTCGCGATCTGGGACAACCGCGCCACCCAGCACTACGCCGTCAACGACTACGGCGACGAGCCGCGCCTGGTCCGCCGGATCACCCTGGACGGCGACCTGCCGGTGGGCGTGGACGGCGCGCCGAGCCGGCTGCTGGAGCCCGCCGAGCCGCCGCGGGTGGCCGGGCTGGTGCCGGCCGAGGAGCTGGAGACCGCGGCGGCCGAGGCCGCCAAGGTCGCCGCCGCCGAGGCCGCCGGGGCCGGCGCCGCGGTGACCGTGGCCACCGCCACCGCCACCGCCACCGACCGGGGCTGAGCGGAAGGAACCGGAACCGAGGAAGGCGAAGCATGGTCACGGAGACCGCCCCCGCCACGCCCGTCGGCGGGCCGCGCACCGGGGACGCCCGGCGGGACGTCAACGCCGCCGCCGTCCTGCGGGCGGTGCTGGACCACGGCCCGGTGGCCCGCGGCCGGGTGGCCGCGCTCACCGGCCTGAGCCCGGCCGCGGTCTCCCGCCAGGTGGTCGACCTGGTCCGGCTCGGACTGCTGCACGAGCGGCCGGAGTTGACCGCCCCAGGTGCCGGGGCGGTGGGCCGACCGCAGCTCCCGGTCGACGTCGACACCGGCCGGATCGCCGTGGCCGGGCTGCACATCGGCCTGCCGTACACCACCTTCGCCTTCCTCGATCCACGCGGAAACGTGCTGCACCGGCGGGAGTTGAGCAATCGCGGCCGCACCGGCCGGGCCGTGCTGCGGCCGCTGCTGGAGCGGCTGCCCCGGCTGCTGGCCGCCGCGCCGGACGGCCGGACCGTGGTCGGCCTGGGCGCGGTCACCGGCGGCTCGGTCGACCGGGAGCGCGGACTGATCGTCCGTCACGACCCGCTGCGCTGGCGGGACCTGCCGCTCGCGACGCTGCTCGCGGACGCCACCGGGCTGCCCGTCCAGGTCGACAACCACGCCCGGGCGCTGACCCAGGCAGAGATCCTGTTCGGACACCCGGCGGCCCGGCGCTCGATGGTGCACCTGTTCGTCGGCCATGTGGTGGACGCGGCCCTGGCGGTCGCCGGCACCGTGCACGTCGGCCCGGCCTCGCCGACCGGGGACGTCGCCCATCTGCCGGTGCCGGACAGCGACCTGCTCTGCCACTGCGGCCGGACCGGCTGTCTGGCGGTCGCCGCCTCGGACACCACACTGTTCGAGGCGGCGGCCGCCGAGGGGATCACCGAACACCCGGACCGGGCCGCCTTCCTGGCCGCCGTCCAGGCCGGCGACCCGCGCGCCGACCGGCTGGTGCGGCGGCGCGCGGAGGTCATCGGCCGCGCGCTCGCCCTGCTGGCCGACGTGGTCAACCCCGACCTGCTCGTCCTGACCGAGACCTTCGCCCTGCTCGACCCGGCCTATCTGGACGTGGTGCGCACCGAGTTCGCCCGCCGCTCGCACCTGCGGCGGGACGCCGACCTGCTGATCTCCCAGCAGCGCGGCGCCGATGTGCTCGCCGTGGCCGCCGGAGCCGCCGCGCTCACCGCCCTGTACGCCCGTCCGGTGCACGCCCTGACCGCCGTCCCCCGACCGCACCGGCCGATCCCGCACCCGCCGACCCCGCACGCCCCTTCCCGCAGAGGACCACACTCGTGACCAGCTTCCCCACCGCCCCCGCCCTGTCCCGCCGGACACTGCTGCGCGGCGGCCTCGCCGGCGCCGGCCTGCTCTCCCTGGCCGCCTGCCGCTCGGCCGCCGACACCGCCACGGGGCAGGCCACCGGCGACGCGGCGGGCCCGCGCCGCGGCGGCGTCCTCACGGTCGGCACCGGCGTCGACTTCACCCCGGCCCTGCTGTTCGCCCAGAGCGCCAACACCCTCGTGCAGCGCCTGGTCTTCAACACCCTCACCCGCTACGACGACAAGCTCCAGCCGCAGCCCGAGCTCGCCACCTCCTGGCAGGTCGCCGCGGACGGCGCGAGCGTCACGCTCAAGCTGCGCGAGGACGTGACCTTCCACAGCGGCCGCCGGTTCACCGCCGACGATGTGGTGTTCGCGGTCAAGAACCTCCAGAACCCGGCCCGTTCGGCCCAGTTGAGGTCGACCGCGGCCGCTGTCACCGACTTCCGCAAGAACGGCGACTTCGAGCTCACCCTCGTCCTCGCCCATCCGGTGAGCAATCTCTTCGACCTCTTCGAGTTCATGATCGTCCCGGACTCGGCCACCGTCGAGGAGGCGTTCGCCGGGACGAAGCTGATCGGCACCGGCCCCTACACCTTCACCGAGCGCAAGCCCGGCAGCTCGATCACCTTCGCCCGCAACGAGAAGTACTGGAACCCCGGCCGCCCCTACCTGGACGGCGTCGAGATCCGCGTGATCCCGCAGGCGGAGTCGCTGCTCTCCTCCCTCAGGACCGGTCAGACCCACCTCTCCTACAGCATCCGCGGCAAGGACATCGCCACCCTCCGCAGCGACCCGCAGTACCGCATCACGCCCTACGACACCGGCTCCGGCGCCTACTACATCGGCGCCAACCTCACCGCCGAGCACGTCTCCGACAAGCGGGTGCGGCAGGCCATCGCCTGGGCGGTCGACCGCGAGCGGCTGGTCGAGCAGGCGCTCGGCGGCTACGGCACCGTCTCCGCCACCCCGTGGCCCAAGTCCTCCCCCGCGTACAGCGCGGACGCCGCCGGCCACTACCGCCACGACCCCGAGCGGGCCCGGCAGTTGCTCAAGGACGCCGGACTCACCGGCATCAGCCTGCCGTTCGCCCACAGCAACGACCCCGGCAACACCGCCGTCGCCCAGATCCTCCAGTACGACCTGAAGCAGGTCGGCATCGAGACCGTGCTCCAGCCCACCGACTCGCCGACCATGCAGAAGCAGCTGATCGCGCAGAGCATGCCCGCGCTGTGGACCCTGAGCCACGGCTTCGCCCAACTCCACCCCGCCACCCTGGCGGTGAGCGCCTACCCGTTCAACGAGGCGAAGAACAGCTCGCGCTTCAGCTCGCCCGCCTACACCGACATCGTCCAGCGCGCCTGGCAACGGCCCGACAGCGACAGCCCCGAGGCCAAGGCGCTCTACGGACAGATCACCGACGTCCTGCTGGACGAGCAGTTCGTGATCGATCTCGCGATCGCCGGCCTCACCGAGGTCGCCGTCGGCAAGGCACGCGGCGCCACCCTCAACAAGTTCGGCTACCTCAACCTCGACGACGCCTACCTCACGGCCTGACCGGAGGGCCCGGACCCCGATGCGCACCTTCCTCCTCAAGCGGCTCCCCTCCGCCCTGCTCGTCCTCCTGCTCGCCTCCTTCCTGGTCTTCCTGATCCTCCGCCTCATCCCCGGCGACCCGGCCACCTCGCTGGCCGGACCGGACGCCGGACCGGCGGCCGTGGCCGCGATCCGGGCGCAACTCGGCCTGGACCGGCCGCTGTTCGGCCAGTACCTGCACTGGCTCGGCCAGCTGCTGACCGGGGACCTCGGGCCCAGCTACGCGATCGGCGGCCAGGTCGCCGACCTGATCACCGACGGTCTCGGCGCGACCGCCCAACTCACCGCCGCCGCCCTGCTGCTGGTCGTCCTGATCGCCCTGCCGCTCGGCGTGCTCGGCGCCACCGCCCGGCGCCGGCCGGTCGGCGCCGCCGTCCGCGCCTTCACCACCGCCGTCCTCGCCGTGCCGCCGTTCGTCACCGGTGTGCTGCTGGTACTGCTGTTCGCGGTCACCCTCGGCCTGCTGCCGGCCGGCGGCCACGAATCCCTGCTCGACGCCCCCGACCTGGCCCTGCAGTACCTGCTGCTGCCCGCCGTCTGCCTCGCCCTGCCCAGCGCCGCCGTCCTCGCCCGCTACCTCACCGACGGCATCGAACGCGCCCTCGCCGAGGACTACGTGCGCACCGCCACCGCCGTCGGCGTCTCCCGCCGCCGGATCGTCTGGCGGCACGCCCTGCCCAACGCGCTGCCCTCCGCCGTCACCGTGCTCGGCCTGCAGATCGGCCACCTGGTGGCCGGGGCCGTGCTGGTCGAGCGGATCTTCGCCTGGCCCGGGCTCGGCCAGCTCGTCGAGCAGGGCGTGCTGCGCCGCGACTACCCCGTGGTGCAGGACCTCCTGCTGCTGATCGTCGCCGTCTACGTCACCGTCCAGCTGCTCACCGACCTGGTGTACGCCTGGCTGGACCCCCGGATCCGGTGGGAGTAACCGATGACCGCCCTCGCCGCCCCCGCGCGCACCGCCCCGGCCCGTGCCCGCAACCGCTACCTCGCCGGGCTGCTCACCGGACGCGGCCTGACCGGGCTCGCCCTGGTCGGCACCGTCGCCCTGGCCGGGCTGCTCGCCCCGCTGCTCACCGGCCAGGACCCCGACGCCCAGGGGCCGTCGGCGCTCGCCGGGCCGAGCGCCGCGCACCCGTTCGGCACCGACGACCTCGGCCGGGACCTCTTCAGCCGGGTCCTGCACGGCATCACCACCGACCTCGCGCTGATCCTCTCCGCCGTCCCGGTCGGCGCGCTGGCCGGCTGCTCGCTGGCCCTGCTCGCGGCCACCCACCGCTGGGCCGACACCGCCGTCCAGCGGGCCTTCGACCTGGTGCTCGCCTTCCCCGGCCTGATCCTGGCGCTGGCCGTCACGGCCGTGCTCGGGCCCGGCCGCTGGCCGGTGTTCATCGTCATCGCGCTCGCCGAGATCCCGCTGTTCGGACGCCAGTTGCGGTCCGGGATCCTGGTCCAGCGGGAGCGCGAGTACGCGCTCGCGGCCCGGGTCGGCGGCGCCTCCCGGCCCCGGGTGCTGCTGCGACACGTCCTGCCGAACGCGGTCGATCCGCTGATCGTGCAGGCGGCGGTGGCCCTGTCCGTCGGCGTCTTCATCGAGGGCGCGATGAGCTTCCTCGGACTCGGCGTGCGCCCGCCGGAGCCCACCCTCGGCTCCATCCTCAGCCAGTCCGTCGGCTACCTCGCCACCCGTCCGACCTTCGCGGCCGCCCCGCTGGCCGCCACCACCGCGCTGGTGCTCGGCTTCACGCTGATCGCCGAGGCCCTGAACCGGGGGATCCGCCGATGACCGCCAGCACCCCGCCCCGCACCGCCGCCGGGCACCACAGCACCGACGCCCCGCCGCCCCGCACCGTCCTGAAGGTCACCGACCTCACCGTGGAGTTCGACGGCACCACCGCCGTCGACGGCGTCGGCTTCGAGCTCGCCGCCGGCGACACCCTCGGACTGGTCGGCGAGTCCGGCTCCGGCAAGTCCACCACCGCGCTCGCCCTGCTGCGGATGCTCCCGGCCGGCGGCCGGATCACCGGCGGCTCGGTGGAACTGGACGGCCAGGACCTCGCCGCCCTCCCCGAACCGGCCCTGCGCGCCCTGCGCGGCCGGCGGATCGCCATGGTCTTCCAGGACCCGATGTCCTCGCTCAACCCGGTGCTCACCGTCGGCCGCCAGCTCGACGAGGCCCTGCGCGCCCACGGCGCCCACCCCGACCGCCGCGAACGCGCCGCCCGCGCGGTGGAGTTGCTCGACCTGGTGGGCATCCCGGACGCTGCCGGACGGCTGCACGACCACCCGCACCGGTTCTCCGGCGGGCAGCGCCAGCGCATCATGATCGCCCTCGCGCTCGCCAACGACACCGAGGTCCTGGTCGCCGACGAGCCCACCACCGCGCTCGACCCGACCGTCCAGCGGCAGATCCTGGACCTGCTCACCCGGATCAACCGGCAGACCGGCACCGCGCTCGTGGTGATCAGCCACGACCTCGGGGTGATCGCCCGGACCTGCCGCCGGCTGCTGGTCATGCGGCACGGCCAGGTGGTCGAGTCCGGCAGCACCGCCGAACTCCTCGGCGCGCCCCAACACCCCTACACCCGCCAGCTGCTGGCCGCCGTCCCCCGCCTGGAGACCCCCTCCGGGGCAGCCGCCAACAGCGTCCCCGGACCGGAACCGCTGCTCACCGTCACCGGCCTGCGCAAGACCTACGGCTCGCGCCGGCGCGCCGTCACCGCGCTGGACGGCGTCGACCTGGAGCTGCACCCCGGCGAGACCCTCGGCCTGGTCGGCGAGTCCGGCTCCGGCAAGTCCACCCTGGCCCGCGCCCTGGTCCAGGTCCACGCCCCGAGCGGCGGCCGGATCCGCTTCCGGGGCGAGGAGTTCGGCCGGGGCGGCGAACGCACCGCCCGGCGCGAGGTGCAACTGGTCTTCCAGGACCCGTACTCCTCGCTCAACCCCCGGATGACCGCCGGGCAGATCGTCGCCGAACCGCTGATCGCCCACGGCCTGGGCGACCGGGCCGCGCGGGCGAAGCGGGTCGCCGAACTCCTGGAGCAGGTCGGCCTCGACCCGGCGAGCGCCGACCGGCACCCCCGCGCCTTCTCCGGCGGGCAGCGCCAACGCATCGGCATCGCCCGGGCGCTGGCCCCCGAACCGAGCGTACTGATCTGCGACGAACCGGTCTCCGCACTCGACGTCTCGGTGCAGGCGCAGGTGCTCGACCTGCTGGCCCGGCTCCAGCGCGACCTCGGCCTCGCCATCCTCTTCATCGCCCACGACCTCGCGGTGGTGCGGCAGGTGAGCCACCGGATCGCCGTGCTGCACGGCGGCCGGATCGTCGAGACCGGACCCGCCGACCGGGTCGTCACCGCCCCCGAGCACCCGTACACCGCCGAACTCCTCGCCGCCGTCCCCCGCCTGGACCCCGCGCCGGCCCCCGTCCTCACCTCCCGGAGCACCGCATGAGCAGCCCGTCCCGCCGCGACCCCTACGAGGGCTTCCCCGGCACCGTCGGCCGCACCTTCGCCGAATCCACGCCCGCCTGGTCCGAACGGGTCCGCCCACGCGAGGGCGCGCCCAACATCGTCGTCGTCCTGGTCGACGACCTCGGCTACAGCGACATCGGCCCGTTCGGCGCCGAAGTCCCCACCCCCGTCCTGGACGGCCTGGCCGAGCGCGGCGTCAAACTCGCCAACTACCACACCATGCCGCTCTGCTCGCCCGCCCGGGCGGCCCTGCTCACCGGCCTCAACCCGCACCGGGTCGGCTACTCCTTCGTCGCCAACGCCGACCCCGGCTTCCCCGGCTACGGCATGGAGGTCGCCGGGGACATCCCCACCCTGGCCGAGCTGCTGCACGACGCCGGCTACGCCACCTGGGCCGTCGGCAAGTGGCACCTCACCCGCGACTCCGCCTCCAACGCCGCCGACAACCGCGCCAACTGGCCGCTGCAGAAGGGCTTCGACCAGTACTACGGCGTGCTGGAGGGCCTGACCAGCCTCTTCCACCCGCACCAACTCGTCCGCGACAACAGCCCGCTGGACATCGACGAGTTCCCCGACGACTACTACTACACCGACGACATCACCGATCGCGCCATCGACATGGTGAAGTCGCTGCGCGCCCACGACGCCGACAAGCCGTTCTTCCTCTACCTCGCCCACAACGCCGTGCACGGCCCGCTGCAGGCCAAGCCCGCCGACCTCGCCCGCCACCGCGGCCGCTACGACGGCGGCTGGGACGAACTGCGCGCCGCCCGCTTCGCCCGCCAGCTCGCCGCCGGCCACTTCCCGCCCGGCACCGAACTGCCGGACCGCAACGCCGAGTCCGGCCACGAGGTCGGCCCCTGGAGCGAACTCACCGAACCGGAGCGGCGGTTGTACGCCCGCTACATGGAGGTCTACGCGGCCATGGTCGACAACGTCGACCAGAACCTCGGGCGGCTGCTCGACACCCTCACCGAGCTGGGCGAACTGGACAACACCATCGTGGTGTTCACCTCCGACAACGGCGGCACCGGCGAGGGCGGCGCCGAGGGCACCCGCAGCTACTTCAGCCGCTTCGTCCACCACCCGAACCTCCCCGCCGACTGGAACCCCGACGTCGAGCGCGAGGTCGAACTCATCGGCGGCCCGCGCTCGCTGGTCCACTACCCGCGCGGCTGGGGGATGGCCTCCAACACGCCGTTCCGCCTCTACAAGGGCCAGACCCACGCGGGCGGGGTGCGGGTCCCGTTCGTACTGTCCTGGCCGGCCGGCCTCCCCCGCGCCGAGGGCGATCCCGGCGTCCGCACCCAGTACCAGTACGTCACCGACCTGCTGCCCACCCTGCTGGACCTGGCCGGCGTCGAACGGCCCGCCCGGCGCGCCGGACAGCCCGTGCAGTCCCTCGACGGCTTCCCCTTCACCAGCGTCCTGCGCGACCCCGCCGCCGGCTCCACCCACCACGAGCAGTACTGCGAGATGACCGGCAACCGCAGCTACTACCGCGACGGCTGGAAGCTGGTCACCCTGCACCGCCCCGGCACCCCGTACGAGGACGGCGAGTGGGCCCTGCACGACCTGCGCACCGACCCCACCGAGATCCACGACCTCGCCGCCGAACACCCGGCACTGGTCAAGGAGTTGTCAGCGGCCTGGGAGCTCGCCGCCCGGGACAACGGGGTCTTCCCGCTCGCCGACGGCAGCGGCGCGCTCGCCCGCCGCCACCCGGACGACGCCCGGCTGCGCCGCCCGCTGCGCCTGCTGGCCGGCACCCCCGAGCTCGAACGCTACCGCTCGTCCCGGCTGATCTCCTTCCGCTCCTTCACCGTCGAGGTCGAACTCGCCCACCACGGCGCCGAGGACGCCGGCGTGCTGGTCTCGCACGGCGACCAGGGCGGCGGCTACAGCCTCTACGTCGAGGACGGCCGGCTGCGCCTCGCCTACAACCAGTACGGCGAACTCTTCGAGGCCGACGCCGGACCGCTCGCCCCCGGCGCCCGCCTGGTCACCGTCGAGGCCACCGCCGTCCCGGGCCTGCGCTGGGAGTTCCGGGTGCTGGTCGACGGCGCGGAGACCGGTCGGCTGGGCCCCGTCCACCAGCTGATCGGAATGGCCCCGTTCCAGGGCATCAGCGTCGGCGTGGACCGCAAGTCCCCGGTCTCCTGGCCGGTGTACGAGCGCCACCGCTCCTTCCGCTACGGCGGCGGCCTGCGCGCCGTCACCTACCGGCCCGGCGACCCCGCCCCCGACGACCCGGAGACCGTCGCCCGGGCCCTGCGGGAGGCCGCCGCCGCGTTCGAATAGCCTGTCCCCGCAGAACCTTGTCGTCCGTCCTGTCCCGGGGGAACAGTGATCAGCGCACTCCTGCCCGCGCCCGTCGTCGTCGAGACCGCCTACTCCGACCCGCCCCAGGCCCGCCTGGAGCCCGAGGAGGAGGCGGTCATCGCCCGCGCCGTCGAATCCCGGCGCCGCGAGTTCACCACCGTGCGCCACTGCGCCCGGCTCGCCCTCGGCCGCCTCGGCGTCCCGTACCGCCCCCTGGTGCCCGGGCTAAGGGGCGCCCCGGGCTGGCCCGAGGGCGTGGTCGGCTCGCTCACCCACTGCGCCGGCTTCCGCGCCGCCGCCGTGGCCCGCGCCGAGGACGTGCTCTCCCTCGGCATCGACGCCGAACCCGCCCTCCCGCTCCCCGAGGGCGTCCTCGACGCGATCGCCCTCCCCGCCGAACAGGAGCGCAACACCGCCCTCTCCACCGCCCACCCCGGCACGCCCTGGGACCGCATCCTCTTCAGCGCCAAGGAGTCCGTCTACAAGACCTGGTTCCCGCTCACCCACACCTTCCTCGACTTCTCCGAGGCCGACCTCACCCTCCGCCCGGACGGCACCTTCACCGCCGTCCTCCTCGTCCCCTCCCCGCTCCCCACCCTGGACGGCCACTGGCGCGTCCACGACGGCCACCTCGCCACCGCCATCACCGTCCTGCGGTAACCGGTCACGGAGAAGCGGTTCCCAGCACCGGTCGCACGGGAAGTCCTTCAGGAACAGCGGAACGGCGTCGCGTTCGTCCGGGAACACCTTTGCCCGCTCCCCGCGAACGCCGCCGGCCCTCGTCACCCGCCGACTCACCCCTCGCACCCGGGAGATCGCGATGACCGACAACCCGTCCGCGCAGCACGGCGTCCCGTCCTCACCCGACCCTGACCCGCTCCGTGACGAGCACACCGAGATCGTGGACGGCGCGGCCGTCGACGGGAACATCCATGTCGGCTATTGGGACAGCCCGGCGGACGGACGGTCGCTCGACCAGGCCACCGACCGGCTCACCGACCTCGTGGCGGGGCGGCTGGCCGCCGCACCCGGCCGCAGTCTGCTGGATGTCGGCTGCGGAACGGGACGGCCCGCGCTGCGCATCGCCCGGGCCACCGGTGGCCAGGTGTCGGGAATCTCGGTCAGCGCCGAGGACATCGCCCTCGCACGGACCCGGGCGGAGGCCGCCGGGCTCGCCGACCGGGTGGATTTCCGGTACGCGGACGCCTGCGCACTGCCTTTCGAGTCCGCGTCCTTCGACGGTGCCTGGGCGATCGAGTCCATGATGCACATTCCCGACCGGACCGCCGCCCTCACCGAGATCGCCCGGACCCTGCGGCCCGGCAGCACGCTGGTCGTCACCGACGTGCTGCTCCGGTCGCCGGTGACCGGTGAGGCCGCGGAGACGGTCCGCCGGACCTGCCGGGCGTTCGGGTCTCCTGCGCTCCCCGAGCCGGCGGAGCTCCGCACCGCCCTCGACCGCGCCGGTCTGGAGGTTCTGGAGTTCCAGGACATCGGGGAGCACGTCCGGCGCACCTACCAGGCGTTCGCCGATGCCTTCGCGAATGTCACCCCCGCCGTGGACGACCCGCACTACGAGTTCTTCGACTTCGCGCGTTCCCTTCCCCGGTTCGGTGCCCTCGCGGAGGTCGGCTACGCCTTCGTGGTCGCGCGCCGCCGGTGAACGGAGGCGCCGGCCGGGTCGGCGGCGCCGGCCGTCTCGGCGGGGCCGGAGGACGGCATCGCCGAGACGCGAAGGGCGGCCGATCCGGCCAATAGAGTTCCCTCACGATCCGTCAGCGGTGGCAGGAAAGAATCGCTCAAGAATCCGCTGCCGGAGCCCCGTCGCCATGGAGCAGGCGGACCGGACTGATACCGGACCGTGCGCGAACAAGGCCCCCGCCCCGGCGATTCCGCCGGGGCGGATCCGCGGCACACACCGGGAGGCAATCCCTCAGCACACGACCGCTCGCCATGTCAAGTGGAAGTCGAGGCGCCCCGAAGAAGTTCGTCCCCGCACCTGTTCTCCGAGATTCGGCTAACCTCGCGGAGTGGAGATGCAAGCTTCAGGTCGTTCATTCTCCAGTTCGCATCCAGACCGCTTAGTCCCGCCCCGACCCCGCCGTTCGGAATGCTCGACCCCCCGCCCGTTCGACCGTTCGTACAGGAATACTGATTCCGTACCCCCGTGCCCGTCCGAGCGCGACGGGGGACCCTCATGACCGGGGCAGCCCGGCCCCGACCGGTGGTGGGCGCGCTGATCCGCGATCCGGCCGGCCGGATCTTCGTCCAACGCCGCTCGGCCGACCGCTCCCTCTTCCCCGGCTGCTGGGACGTGGTCGGTGGAGCCGTGGAACCAGGGGAGTCCCTCCTGGACGCGCTCCGCCGGGAGATATCGGAAGAGACGGGGTGGCGGTTGCGCCGCGTTCTCGCCCGGTTGGCACACACGGAGTGGACGGGGAACGGCATACGGCACATCGAGTCGGACTACCTCGTCGAGGTGGACGGGGACCTCTCCTCGCCCGCACTCGAACCGAACAAGCACACCGAGTTCGCCTGGCTGGCCGCCGAGGACGTCACGCTGCTCGACGAGAACACACTGCGCAGCGGCAGCACCTTCATCAAGGACGTCGTGACCGCGGCACACGCCTGGCGCGCCGACCCTTCGGGGAGCCGCACGGCTCTCTGAACCGTCTGCGGACGCGTAAGTCCGATCCGGGCCGCACAACCCTTTCCCGACTTCCCACGTCATCGTCGAGCGGTGTTCTGCGAGGGGAATATTCTGCATGCCCGGCGACAGGCTGAAGGACATCCGTCCGCGACCACGAGTCCTGATGATCGGATTTGCCGGGCATCAAGGAAAGGAGTACCTGCCGATCGTCCAGGAGAGTGCCGATATCGTCGGCGGCGTCGACTCCGCCCCGCTCGCCGTGCCACTCGCCGACGAATGGGGATTCCCGTACTACGGGAGCCTCGACAACGCACTGAAAGCCGTCGACTTCGACGCCGCAGTGGTCACCGTGCCTCACGGCGAGCATTTCCCGGTCTGTACGCGGCTGCTGGCGCACGGCAGGCACGTCATCAAGGAGAAGCCGTTCGCGGTCACCGAACCCGAAGCGCGCCATCTGATACAGCTCGCGCAGCAGGCCGACCGCAGCGTCTTCACCCTGCTGCAACGGAACTTCGACCCGGTGTTCCGGTTCGCCCGGGACAACCTCGCGCGGATCGGGAGGCCCTACTGGTTCTCCTACGACTACCACTTCAACCTGGCTCGTCCGACCACGGGTTGGCGCGCGTCCCGGGAGCAGGCGAGGGGTGGTGTGCTCCTCGACATGGGCTACCACCTTGTCGATGTGCTCAACGGGATGTTCCCCGAGGCCCCCCGGGTGCACTCGGCCTTCGTGCACCAGTACCAGGAGACGCGGGACCGCCGACTGGAGGATCTGGTCGCCCTCCTGTGCAGCTACCCGTCGAGGGGGCTGGCGGGCTCGCTGCGCATCTCGCGCCACAGCCTCGCGAAGACCGAACAGCTCTGTGTGCTCGGTTCGGAAGGCGCGTTGAACGTCGCCCCCGGGGCGGCCACCCTGCATGCCGTCGGAGGGGCCCAGTTGGAACGCTACGCCCCGGAAGGATCCAGGACCGACATCACGCGCTCCATGTTCAGCCACTACCTGGACCGCCTGGAGGACCGCGACTACCGCCGGGACCACCTCCTGCGCCAACTCGCCACCGTTCGCACGATCGACGGAATCTACCGGGCCCGATCGGGCGGGACGAGCGGACTCACCGACCGATGCGCCTGACCCACCCCGCAAGGACAGGAAGAGAGCACATGAGTACCGACGAACGGCTCGCCCTTCTCGGGGGCGCACCCGCCATCTCGCGGCCACTGCCCCACGAGGTGTGGCCGCCCCCCGCGGACAAGGCGGAGCTGTCCGAGCTGGCCGCGCAGCGGAACACCGACATCTCCATCAAGGGCAACAGCGGCCCCATCGGTCGGCTCGAAGCCGACTTCCTCGCCTTCCTGAACGGCGGCGCCCGCTACGCGGTCACCTTCAACTCCGGCACCAGCGCGCTCCTCGCCGCCTACTTCGCCCTCGGCGTACGCGAGGGGGTGGACGTCGTGGGACCGGCGCTCACCTACCACGCCGCGCTGAGCCCCGTCTTCGCGCTGCGCGGCGACGTGGTCCTCGCCGACATCGACCCCGACACCCGCGGCCTGGACCCCAAGGCACTCCAGTCCGCGCTGACCGAGCACACCAAGGTCGTCACCGTCGTCCACCAGTGGGGCCACCCCTGCGACATGGACGCGATCCTGTCGATCGCCGAACGGCACGGGCTGCGCGTCCTGGAGGACTGCTCCCACGCCCACGGCAGCCGCTACAAGGGCCGGCCGGTCGGCACCTTCGGCGACGCCGCCGTCTTCTCCCTCCAGGCCAACAAGGCCGTCTACGCCGGAGAAGGCGGCATCCTCGTCACCAGCGACCCCGGGATCCAGGACCGCGCCACCCTCCTCGGGCACTACCGGGACCGCTCCCGGGACTCCGTCCTCGACGAGGACCTGCGGGCCCACTGGGTCACGGGCTTCGGACTCAAGCTGCGCATGTCACCGTTCAACGCCATCGTCGCCCGGCACGCCCTCGCCGCCTTCCCCGCACGCAAGGAGGCCCGGCACCGGTGCCTGCGGCACCTCGGCGAGCAACTCGCCGACGTGGAGTACCTGCAGCAGGTCCATGTCGCCGACCACGTCGACATGGGCGCCTGGTACGGCTACAAGCCGCTCTACCGGCCCCAGGCACTGGGCGGCGTTCCGCGTTCGGTGCTCATCCGGGCGCTGCGCGCCGAGGGCATGGAGGTCGGCGCCCCCTCCGGCCCCCGGCTGTCCACCCTGCCGCTCTACGCCCGCCCCGAGAACCCCCTCTTCCCCGGAGTCCCCAAGAAGGCCACCGCGCCGGGGGCCGACTCGCAGGCCGAGCACGTCGAGCAGCACGCGCTGTCCTTGCCGACCTTCACCGCCTGGCCCGACGACAGGGTGCTCATCGACCAGTACGCCGAGGCGTTCCGCAAGGTCGGCCGTCACCGCGAGGCGCTGGTCCGGTACGCCGCCGATCTGCCCCGCGCCGCCGATCTGCCCCGCGCCGCCGATCTGCCCCGATGACCGGAACCGCACCACCGAAGAGGGAGTGGGCATGACTGTCGAAGAGTCGCCGGAGGACGTGGCGAGAGCCCTGCAGCACGCTCTCGCCGGTGACGACCTGCCGGACACCTTCACCCTGCTGGGACGGGAATGGAGCCTGCACCGGGGTGTCTGGCCCAGCACGCTGAGCGCGGCCACCGAGGTGATGGCCTCGGTGGTGCCCTATCCCCGGGACGGCTCGTTCCTGGAGGTCGGCTGCGGTACGGGCGTCATCGCCGTCACCGCCGCACTCAGCGGCTGTGCCTCCGTCACCGCACTGGACATCAACGAGAAGGCCGTGGCCAACACCGTCGCCAACGCCGAGCGGCACGGTGTGGGCGACCGGGTCCGCGTCCTCCACAGCGACATGTACACGGCGCTCGATCCCCTGAGCCGCTTCGACACGATCTTCTGGAACGTGCCCTGGACCTACGTGGAGGACGGCTTCGCCCTCTCCAGCGACATCCACTCCGCCGTCTTCGACCCGGGCTACCGGGGCCAGGCCCGCTACCTCGCCGGGGCGCACGAGTACCTGACCGACGGCGGCCGGCTGCTGCTGGGCACCGCCCACCTCGGGGACCGTGCACGGCTCGACGTGCTCGCCGGTGAGGCCGGCCTGCGGATCGACATGCTGCGCAAGGTCCGCCGGATCGAGGAAGTGGGCGTCATGGAGTACCACCTGCTCGAACTGCGAACGAGGTGATCCGGTGACGCCGCCCGTACCACCGGAGGACGACCTCGAACTGGCCCTCCGTCTGGGCGACCTCGCCGACGGGCTCACCGTCCGCCGCTTCCACGCCCTCGACCTGCGGGTCCGGGAGAAGCCGGACCGTACACCCGTGACCGACGCGGACACCGCCGTCGAGACGGCCGTCCGCGAGGAACTGCGGTCCGCCCGCCCCGATGACGCGTTCGCCGGGGAGGAGACCGGCGGCTCCGTCTCCTCCGGGCGCACCTGGCTGGTCGACCCCATCGACGGCACCAAGAACTTCCTGCGCGGCGTACCGGTCTGGGCCACGTTGATCGCCCTGCTGGAGGACGGTCGCCCCACCGTCGGCGTGATCAGCGCCCCCGCCCTGCACAGCCGCTGGTGGGCGGCGGCGGACCGGGGCGCCTGGCTGCGCCGGGGACCGGCCGGCACCACCCCCGTGCGCCTGGGGGTCTCCGGCCGCACCCGCCTCGACCAGGCGTACCTCTCCACCACCAGCACCCGGACCTGGGACGTCTTCCACTCACGTGCGGCCTATCTGCGGCTGGCCGAAGCCTGCTGGGAGGACCGTGCCTTCGGCGACTTCCTCCAGCACTGCATGGTCGCCGAGGGAACGCTCGACATCGCGGCCGAACCGGTCGTCAACCCCTGGGACATCGCCGCGGTACAGGTTCTCGTGGCGGAGGCCGGCGGCCTCTGCACCGACCTCCTGGGCGCCTCGCCCCGGAACGGCACCGGCGCCCTGTCCGCCAACCCGCGGTTGCACCGGCTCGCCCTGAAGGCCCTCTCGGCGCCGCCCGCAGCACCCGGGCCGCCCGGACCCTGAGCCCGCCCCGAACCGTCGGACGCGGAACCCACCGAGAAACGGACCATCATGCTGATTCTTTCCCTCAAGGAAGGCCATGACGGGGCGATCGCGGCCGTCGACGACGGCAGGCTGCTCTTCTCCCTGGAAGCGGAGAAGGACTCGTTCCTCCGCTACAGCAACCCGACGGCCGAACTGTTCGCGACGGCGGCGGACCGGCTGGACAGGCAGCCCGACGTCGTCGCCGTGAGCGGCTGGATCAAGGGGACCCAGTGCACCGACCAGGCTTCGCGCGCCGGGTACTTCGGTGTGGGCGCAGCCGCGATCACGGACGAGGCCGGCCGGTTCTTCGGCAAGGCCGTACGCGTCTTCTCGTCCACCCATGAGCGCTCCCACATCATGACGTCCTACGGCATGTCGGCACTCCGCCGGGACCAGCCCTTCTACAGCCTGGTGTGGGAGGGGAACATCGGCTCGTTCTACCGGATCGACCAGCACGGGAAGGTGACCCATCTCAAGGAGGTGCTCAACTACCCGGGCAACAAGTACTCCTACGGCTTCGCGCTCGCCGACCCGAAGTTCAGTCCGCACCAGGAGTTCGTCCGGTTCCAGGACGCGGGGAAGCAGATGGCCCTGGCCGGATTCGCCGAGAACCGGCCGGCGACCCGGGCCGAACAGGACGTCATCGACTTCGTCCTCGGCCAGAAGGAGGTCATCACTGGAAGCCTGAAGGACCGGATGACCGATTCCCCCTTCCACAACGTCGGTGTGGAATCGAGCGCGTACAAGAACCTGGCGGCCCGGCTCTCGGACGCCATCTTCGACCGCTTCCACGCGTACGCCCGGGAGTACCTGACCGAGGGAATCCCGCTGCTCGTCTCCGGGGGCTGCGGGCTCAACTGCGAGTGGAACCGGCGCTGGCGCGAGTGCGGGCTCTTCCCCGCGGTCTTCGTTCCGCCGTGTCCCAACGACAGCGGCTCCGCGATCGGCACCGCCATCGACGCCCAGCACTTCTACACCGGGTCGGCCGACCTGGAGTGGGACGTCTACGCGGGCGGCGAATTCGTGGAGGACATCGGGTTCGACCCGCAGCGCTACGAGATCCGCCCGCTGGACCACCGCGAGGTCGCCCGCCACCTCCGCGACGGGAAGATCATCGGCTGGGCGCGGGGCCGCTGGGAGATCGGCCCCGCGCCCTCGGGAACCGGTCGATCCTGGCCGCTCCCTTCACCGAGGAGACCACGGCCAGGCTCAACAGGATCAAACAGCGCGAAAGCTACCGCCCCATCGCCCCGATCTGCCTGGAGCAGGAAGCGGGCCGCTGGTTCGGCGGTGGCCTCCCCGACCCCTACATGCTGTACTTCAGCCGGGTCGAATCCGCCGACCTGCGCGCGGTGACACACGTCGACGGGACGGCCCGCACCCAGACCGTCGACCCGGCCGCGAACCCGGCCATGGGTGAACTGCTGACCGCCTTCGGCGAACTCACCGGATTCAGCGTCCTCTGCAACACTTCGCTCAACTATTCGGGACGCGGGTTCATCAACCGGAGCAGCGACCTGATCGCCTACGGCGAGCTGCACGGACTGGACGGGTACGTCGTGAACGACGTCTTCGTCACACCGCGACGCTAAAGCTTGTTCCGGAAGGTCCGGGACAAGCTTTAGGACTTCCAGCGGCGTCGGTCAGGGCCCGGAACGGGTGAGGACCGTCGGAACGGCCACCGGACAGGGCGTGGCGAGGTCGGGGCGCGGGTGGGGCCTGGGACTCATGTTCCCGGGACAGGGCCGGGAGGAGGGTGGGAGTACAGCGCCCGCCGGAACCGGAGCGGGCCAGGACGGTTACGAGGTGTAACCATGGCTAGTAACTCCGTCACCGCAGCGCCCGCCCTGCTCGTCACCGTGCACACCCAGGTACGGGACGGGGTGCCCGGCAAGCTGCTGGCACACGGCTTCATGACCAGCGGCTCGACCGTGCTGGTCCCGGATCCGCCCCGGGAGCTGGCGAGCCCGTGGCGCAGATACATCCTCCGGATCTCCCGGTCACCGGGGCGCGACGGCACCGCCGAGGTGCTCCCCGTCGCCGGCATCGGCCTGGCGGCCGTCCACGGGGACGGGGTCAGCACCGCGGCGGCCCTGCTGACGCTGGTCTGGCCGACCCGGTTCGAGGTCCCCACCGTGACCTCCACGCCGGAGCGGATCGCCGAGCTCCTGGTCCGCCACCACGGCGACCAGTGGGCGGTCTACGCCGAACTCGGCTTCCGGGTGGTGCGCCCGGCCCGGAAGCCCGGACCGCCCGACGAGTGGTGGCTCGGCCCGGCGTTCGAGCAGGAGGTGCACTCCAGCGCCGAGGACTACAGCTGCGGCACCTGCGGCAGCAGCCCGGTCTGCTGCCGGCGTCCCGCCCCGCGAGCCGCGGCCCCGGCCGCCGACGCGGCCTGACCGGGCCGCGGGGCGATCCCGATGATCACGGCGGCGGCGCCGCAACGGCCGCGGGAGGCCCGGGACACCGGACCGGGCCTCCCGCGGGCGGTCGGCCTGCAGGACGTCGCGCTGGCGCTCGCGGCCGTCGTCCCGGAGCTGTTCTACTTCGGGACCGTGCTCACCCCCTGGGCGAGCTGGGACCAGCGGCTGTGGATGGTCCTGCTCGCCCTGGGCGAGGCCGCCGCCCTGGTGGTGCGCCGCCGGTGGCCGGTGGCGGTGTTCGGCGTGGTGTGGGTGATCTCGGCCGGCTCCGACCTGCTCTCCTGGGCGAACGCGCTCGACTACGTGCCGTGCTTCGGGCTCATGATCGCCCTCTACACCGTCGCCGCGTCGTGCCGCCGGCCGGTCGCGTACGCGGCCCTGTTCCTCACCCTGGTGCCGCTGGGGCTGGCGATCGCCGAGACCATCGGCAACTACCAGGGACCGCGGCTCGCCTCCGTGCTCGTCGCGAACCTCGCCTTCTACGTCCCGGTGACGCTGGTGGTCTGGGGCTTCGCCCGGTGGAGCCGGGCCGCCGAGGAGGCCGCCGAACGGCACCGGCAGGAGGTCGCCAACGCCCGGCTGCGGGTCACCCAGGAGCGGGTGCGGATCGCCCGGGAGCTGCACGACATCGTCGCGAACGCCGTCGCGGTGATCGTCATGCGGGCGGAGACGGCGCGGGTCACGGCCCTGGAGGATCCGGCGCGCGGGGAGGCGTTCGGGCACATCGAGGACCTCGGCCGGTCGACGATGGCCGAGCTGCGGCACATGCTGCGGCTGCTCCGCAGCTCCGAGGCGGCGGTCGAGTGCGGGTACAGCCACGGGCTGGGCGATCTGGACCGGTTGCTGGCGGACGTCCGGAAGTCCGGTGTCCGGATCTCCGTGGAGACCCGGGGCGCCCCGCTGCGGATCGACGACAGCGTCAGCCGGACCGCCTACCGGCTGGTCCAGGAGGCCGCCACCAACATCACCAAGCACGCCGGTCCGGGGACCAGGGCGGTGGTGCGGATCACCTGGGACCGGGCTCTGCTGATCGAGGTGGTCGACGACGGCGCCGGGCGGCCGCCGGACGACCGGCGGGAGCTGTCGACCGGGCACGGGCTGCTCGGGCTGCGCGAACGGGTGGCGCTGTACGGCGGGCTGCTGAGCGCGGCCCCGTACGGGCCCGGGTACCGGGTGGCGGCGGCACTGCCGGTGTCCGCGGCCGGCAGTGCCCGGCCCGCCGAGGGCGTCGACGGTGAGCAGCTCGCGGAGGGGGTCAGCGGAAGGCGTCGGAGAGGCGGGTGAAGGTCCGGCCGGCCGCCAGGAGGGTGGGGAGGGCGGCGGCCAGGCCGGGGGCGGTGCCGGCGGTGGGGTGGTTCAAGTGGGCGATGACGATGGCGCCGGGGGCGGCCTCGAGGAGTTCCCGGCGGACCTGGGCGGCGGGGAGGGTGGCGCCGCCGTCGGCGTTGGTGCTGAAGCCGGCGATCCGCTGGCCGAGGTCGGCGGCGATCCGGGTGGCGACGTCGTCGTAGTGGGCGGTGCCGGAGCGGAAGAAGGCCGGGGGGCGGCCGAGGAGGGCGGTGAGCTTGGCGAGGTTGCCCGCGATCTCGTCGTGGACCTCGCCGGGGTCGCGGGTGCCGGCGATGCCGTAGGCCGAGCGGCCGGTGACGGAGAGGGGGCGGTGGGCGGTGCCGTGGTTGGCGATCTCGAAGAGCGGGTCGGCGGCGAGGCTCTCGAAGGTGGCGGGGTTGGCGTCGATCCAGCGGGCGTTCAGGAAGAGGGTGGCGGGGACGCCGTGGGTGCGGAGGGTGTCGACGAGGGCGGCGTCGTAGCCGGAGCCGCCGGGGCCGCCGCAGGCGTCGAAGGTGAGGGCGATGGCGGGGGCGGCGGACCTGGGGAGGCCGGTGAGCACTCCGGGGACGTCGAGGCCCCAGGCGGCGGGGGCGGCGTCGGCGTAGCGGGCGGTGATGAACGCGCGGGTGGGGACGGCGGCGGGGGCGGGGGCGGGC